>JAFQAF010000053.1 GCA_017400025.1 Oscillospiraceae bacterium | reverse complement strand
TGGAAAAATTCAGATACACTTCTGAGATTCATAACGAAAATATCATCTGTAAGAAGGCCGTTATAGCCATGTCTTATACCTTTTACATTGAAACCATTAAAAATGGCAGCACGTACAACAGCACGGATTGCAGGATTCATACCAGGTGCGTCGCCACCGCTGGTGAGAATACCTATTGTTTTAATATCTCCCATTAATAATCACCTCATTATTTTCTTAATACTACATTACTTTCCCCAGCAATATATTTCAGTTCATCCATAGCCCCAATGCTTTCTCTTATCCACAGTCTCTGTGGGGCTTTGATATATTGCTTTTTGTCCTGCAGATAAAAGTATACCGGAAGCATACCCGGAAAACGTGACAGAACGCTGCAGGCACGTTTGAATACAACGTCGTTCTGTGACGGAACCTTGATATAAAGACCGTATTTAGGGTCTTTCTTTGCAGCAAGAATATGCTGTGCATCTTCTGATGATATATCATAGATGCTGTCAGCAATAATTGTAGCCTGGTCGTCTTTAAGAGAAACAGTGCCTTCAACAATAAGAACAGTGTTGTCCACAAGCTCAACTGCAGTGTTTTCAAACAGTTTAGGAAAAACTATCATATCCATTGTGCCGGTAAGGTCTTCAATGGTTATAAAGCCCATACGTTCGTTTTTCTTTGTAAGATGAGTCCTGTGTTTTGCAACAATTGCTACAAGTGTCTGTTTTGTATTATCGTACAACTCATTGCCTTCATTAGTCAATTGAGAAATGTTGCAGGTTGATATATTTTTCACATATTCTATATTCTTTTCCAGAGGGTGGCCGGAAAGGTAAACTCCGGAGAGTGTTTTTTCCATATTCAGCTTTTCGCTGTCTGGATAATCCTCTGCCTGCGGTATGTGTTCATCGTCCTTGAATGTAACACCGGAATCCTCCACACAGCCCGGAACACTGAACAGGTCCAGCTGGCCGGACAGTTTGTTTTTCTGTTCATTGTTTATGCTGTTGAGAATATAATCTATATTTATAAACAGCCTGCGGCGGTTGATGCCAAAAGTATCAAAAGCGCCAACTTTCACAAGGCTTTCAAGGGCGCGGCGGTTGAAGCCTTTGTCCTGCATACGGCGGCAGAAATCAAATACGCTTTCAAATTCACCGTTTGCATCACGTTCCGCTGTCATGGCATCCACAAAAGATTTGCCCACATTTTTTATTGCAGCCATACCATAGCGCAGGTTTTCACCTTCTACCACAAAGCCGGAATAACCTTTGTTCACATCCGGAGGAAGAATATTTATATTAAGCTGTTTGCACTCCTGTGTATATTCAAGAATTTTGGCTGTGTTGTCAAAGATACTTGTAAGCATTGCAGCCCAGAATTCTTTTGGATAGTGAGCCTTGAGATATGCTGTCTGATAGGCAACATATGCATAGGCAGCCGCATGGGGCTTGTTGAATGCATAGGAAGCAAAGCCTGCCATTTCATCAAAAATATCATTTGCAACTTCTTCACTTACGCCATTCTGTGCAGCACCGTTTATAAAATGGCTTCTTTCGGCAGCCATTACATCAGCTTTCTTTTTACCCATTGCACGGCGTACAAGGTCTGCCTGTCCATAGCTGTAACCTGCCATTTTGCGGCATATTTCCATAACCTGCTCCTGGTATACTATACAGCCATTTGTTACCTTGAGTATATCCTCCAGCATCGGGTGCTTGTATCTGATAAGCTGTGGATGATGCCTGTTCTGGATAAAGGTAGGAATTGAATCCATAGGACCTGGGCGATACAGTGAAATAACCGCAATAAGGTCCTCTATATCCACCGGATGCAGCCCGGTTAGAACACTTTTCATACCGCCGCTTTCAAACTGGAACACACCCACTGTGTCGCCGTCTGCAAGCAGTTTAAAGGTTTTGGCATCATCTGTAGGTATTCTGTCAATGCGGAAATCCGGATTGTATTTCTGCACCATTTTTTCTGCGTTGTCGACAACTGTAAGTGTACGCAGGCCCAGGAAATCCATTTTAAGCAGACCCAGTTCTTCGATAGTTGTCATCGGGAACTGTGTCACAAGCTGGCCGTCATTGTTCTGCAGCGGAATATATTCCACTACAGGTCTATCAGTAATAACAACACCTGCAGCATGAGTGGAAGCGTTTCTTGGCATACCTTCCACTTTCATTGCAAGGTCAATAAGCTCTTTCACCTGCTCATCTGAATCATAAAGTGCTTTAAGTTCAGTTGACAGTTTGAGAGCTTTTTCTATAGTTACATTAAGCCCGGGCTGGTTAGGGATAAGCTTTGCTATTTTGTCCACAGCTGCATAAGGCATATCCAGTACACGGCCTATATCACGCACAGCACCGCGGGCCGCCAGAGTACCGAAAGTGATAATCTGGCAAACGTGGTCATCGCCGTATTTTACTGTTACATAGTCAATAACCAGAGGGCGCTTTTCATAGCAGAAATCAATATCAAAGTCCGGCATTGAAATACGTTCCGGGTTAAGGAATCTTTCAAAAATCAGATTGTATTTCATCGGATCGATATTGGTTATTCCACAGCAGTAAGCACAAAGGCTGGCTGCACCTGAACCACGGCCGGGCCCAACCGGAATGTTATGGCTTCTTGCGTAATTTATAAAATCATAAACTATGAGGTAGTAGTCAACAAACCCCATCTTTGTGATTATTCCTATTTCATAGTTAAGGCGTTCTTCCAGCTCAGGTGTGATTTCGCTGTATCTTTCCTTCAGTCCGTCCCAGCACAGTTTTTCAAAAAACTGCTGATTTGGGCTGCCATCCGGTGAGGTATAAACCGGCAGCTTTGTTCTGCCGAATTCATAGTCAAAATTACATTTTTCTGCAATTTTTACTGTATTTTCACAGGCCTGCGGAATATATGAAAACAGATCATACATTTCATCTGCTGTTTTTACGTAAAATTCATCTGTTTCAAACTCCAGTGTATCCGGGTCAGACAGTCTTTTGTTTGTCTGCACACAGATAAGCGCATACTGCATTTTGGAGTCTTCTTTCCGGATATAATGGCAGTCATTTGTTGCAACCAGCTGAATATCCAGTTTTTTTGCAAGCTGAAGCATCATCGGCAGGACAGTCTGCTGATCTTCTATGCCATGGTCCTGGATTTCGATATAATAATCATCACCGAAAAGATTTTTATAAAACATTGCTGTTTCTTCAGCCTTTTCAATATCACCTGCAAGCAGAAAACGTGGAATTTCACCTGCAAGGCAGGCAGAAAGGCACACAAGGCCTTCGTGATATTTTTCAAGCAGTTCATGGTCAATTCTTGGTTTTGTATAAAAACCTTCTGTTGAACCCAGTGTAACCAGCTTTATAAGATTCTGATAACCGATTTCGTTTTTAACAAGAAGGACAAGGTGATAATATCCGTCAACACGGTGAATCTTGTCTTTTCTGCCACGGGTTGCAACATAAACTTCACAACCGATAATAGGTTTTATTCCCTCTTTTTTGGCTTTTTTATAAAAATCAACGCAACCATACATAACGCCGTGGTCAGTGATGGCTACGGCGCTTTGTCCTATTTCTTTCAGATGTTTCATCAGCCTGTCTATGCGGCAGGCACCATCCAGCAGGCTGTATTCGGTATGCAGATGGAGATGTACAAAATCTCTGGTCATTATTCGTCCTCTACCTGTGCTATAGAGCACAGTTTCTGTAATCTTCTGTTAACGGATGATTTTGTCATGGGCTCGGAACACATTTTTCCAAGCTCTGCCAGGGAAAGCTCAGGATTTTCCAGCTTAAGCTGGGCAAGTTCCTGCAAGTCTTCCGGCAGGTCATAAAGCAGTTCGGTTTCTATCAGTTTTGTGATAGCTTTCTGTATTTTCTGTCCTGCTTTAATGGTTTTTGCAATATTTGCAGCATCACAGTTGGTAAGGCGGTTCTGATGGTTCCTGATATCCTTTACCATTTTACCGCTCATCAGTTCAAGGCAGGAAGTCTGGGCACCAACCGTAACAAGAAACTCTTCTATTGTCTGGCTGTTTTTTGTATACACAGCATATGAAGTCTTTCTTTTGCTTATTTTAAAGTCAAAACCGGCAAAACTCAGTACACTGCAGATATATTTTGCCTGATTTTCCTTTCTGTATGTAAATTCAAGGTGATATTCCTTTTCCGGATTTACCAGAATACCGTCTGAAACAAAAATACCTGTAAGAAAATGTGTAAGACACTTCTCACATTCAGTATTTTCCATCTGTAAAGTATATAACCTTTGCACATCTTCCTGCTCTGTTATATACAGTTTTGTAACCTGACGTTTGCCCTCCTGCTCTTTGTCTACAACATATGCAGAAATATCATATCTGCCAAGCAGTTTTTTCACTGTCTTGGCAGATTTTATTATATCAGGTTTCATTGAAATTCTGTCTGTTGTATCATTCAGGTCCTCACGGAAAAAATATCCGCGTAGAAAAGAAATGTTACAGCAGTCAGATTTTGAAAACTTGAAATTATCAAGAGCCTCTGTACGGCTCTGTTTTGAAAAAGTGGATTCCATTTAAGTTTTTCCCCTTTTTATATCTCTGTGGTGTACCCGCACCTGATAGCCCTGCTGTGCAATATGGTCAAACATTGCATTTGCGAATGAAACAGAGCGGTGTTTTCCGCCTGTGCAGCCGTATCCTATTGTGAGGTGACTTTTACCCTCCCGTATATACAGCGGCAGTGAAAAATCCAGCAAGTCTGCCTGATGGCTGAACAGCTGTTTTGCGCTTTCCTGTGAAAAGACAAAATCACTGACTTCTTTATCATTTCCTGTAAGGTTTTTCAGCGCAGGTATATAGAACGGATTTTTAAGACAGCGCACATCAAACATAACGTCTACATCAAGAGGTACGCCGAATTTGAATCCGAAAGAAACCACATCTATTGTCATTACCTGTTTTTTATCGCTTACCACATAGCTGAGAACCCTCTCTTTAAGCTGTGAGGTGGAAAAAAGGGACGTATCCACTATGTAGTCCGCACGGTTGTACAGTGGAAGAAGAACTTTTCTTTCATGCTCAACAGCTTCTTCAATAGACATATCCTTCTGAAGCATAAGCGGGTGCTTTCGTCTTGTTTCCTTGTATCGGTCAAGGAGTATTTTATCCTGAGCATCAAGAAAAATAATTTTGCAGGAGCCTGTTTTCTGGAGCTGTTCTATAGATTGCAACAACCGGGAGAAATCCTCTCCGTTTCTGATATCCACAACACAAGCTACATTTTTGTTGTTTGAAAAGAAATCATCCTTAAGTTCCAGAAGTTTGAGAATAAGGGCTGAGGGCATATTGTCAATACAGAAATAGCCTATATCTTCCAGTGCCTTTACTGAAATACTCTTTCCGGCACCGGACATACCGGTAATTATTACAAAACTGTAGTCCATATTCTCACTTCCTTTTTAAACTATAATCATTTCTTTTTCCAGCTGTACACCTTTTTCTTTGTATACAATTTCTGCCACTTTATCTGCAAGATCTATAATATCCTTGCAGGTTGCACCGCCATTGTTCACTATAAATCCGGCGTGCTTTTCACTTACCCGGGCACCGCCTACAGAAAGGCCTTTAAGCCCACATTCATCTATGAGTGCGGCGGCAAAAGATCCCGGCGGGCGTTTGAAAGAACTGCCCGCAGAAGGCTTATCCAGCGGTTGTTTATCACGCCTTCTCTGCATTATATCTTCCATAAAAGCAAGCATTTCTGTGCTGTCGCCGTTGTTCATTTCAAATTCTGCCGATACAATAAACCATTTTTTGGCCATAAACAGTGAATGTCTGTAGGAATACCGGCAATTTTCCTTATCTATTGTTTTTATATTGCCGTTTTCATCAATATAAACAACTGATTTAAGACAGGATGAAATTTCACCGCCGTAAGCGCCGGCATTCATATAAATACCGCCGCCTACATTACCTGGAATACCATAGCAGAATTCCAGGCCGGAGAGACTGTTTTCCTGCAGTGTTTTGCTCAGGGCTGTCATCAGCACACCAGCACCTGCAATGACTCTGTTTCCGGATATTTCAATATTCTTCAGACCGGAGGATTTAACAATAACTCCATCAAAGCCTTCATCCCTGAAAATCACATTTGACCCGTTTCCCAGATAATATGATTTTATATCATTGGCATTAAGGAATTTAATCAGTAATGCAGCCTTTTCGGCTGTATCTGGCACCGCAATGCAGACTGCATTTCCGCCTACCCTGAATGTAGTGTGTTTTTTGAGGCTTTCGTCAAAGAAAGCCTCAATTCCGTTTTCAGATAAAAACTTTTTAAGCATTGTTTACCCCAAGCATTGCAGCACCGATAATACCGGCATCATTTCTGAATTTTGCAATAACAATCTTTGTTCTTTCAGCCGCATTTCTTGCGTAATCTTCACTGTCCACATATGGTCTGAGGAGGTCAAGCAGGAATTCCTTTTCATTTGAAACACCGCCACCAAGGCAGAGCACTTCCGGCTGGAAAATATTGATAAGATTTATAAGACCTGTTGAAAGATAGCGTATATAGTTATTCACAACTATTGTGCCGGCAGCATCGCCCATTCTGAAAGCGTCAAATGCTGTTTTTGCATTTACTTTTTCTATATCCGGGCAGATTTCCCACATTTTACTCTGTGGATTTGATTCCATGGCAACTTTTGTATCTCTGGCCAGTGCAGAAGCTGATGCATATCTTTCAAAACAGCCTTTGCGGCCACAGTTGCACTGTCTGCCATCCATTTCTATTACTGTATGGCCTACTTCAAGCCCTGCATAGTTGTGGCCTGCATAAATCTGGCCGCCAACAAAAGCACCGCCGCCAATGCCTGTACCAAGAGTAACAACCATTGCGTCTTTGCATCCCTTTGCATTGCCTGCCATTACTTCAGCAACAATGGCTGTGTTGGCATCATTTTCAATATGTACCGGAATGGAAAAAAGTTTGGAAAGGTTATCTTTTACCATCCAGTTGGTGTAGCCAAAGTTAACGTTGGACCATACAATGCCGCGTTTACCGTCTACAGAACCAGGTGTTCCTATACCTACACTTACTATGTCTTTGTTTATGTCATAACCGTTTTCTTCACACAGACTGTAGCAAAGATCAAAAATATCTTTTTCAAGATAAGTTTCCGGTTTTGGAAGGTTTGTTTTTACACTTTTTTTACAAACGATATTGCCTTCTGCATCAACAATGCCTGCAGCGATATTTGTACCGCCAAGGTCAACACCAAGATATAATTTCTGCATAATGATTTCTCCTGTATATCAATAATAAATTATGCCTGGATACCAAGCTTTTCAAGCAGTTCCTGTGCTGCAAAGTAGCCCATTTTCTTCTGTCTGTTAACAACAGCCGCTGTTTCAATAACTATGGAAATGTTACGGCCCGGACGCACCGGAATAACGGATTTGACAATACTTACACCCAGCAGGTCTGTGTATTCATCAGTAAGGCCTGTTGTGCTATAGGATTTGTCAGGTTTCCAGTTTTCAAGTTCGATAACCATATCTATTTCCTGTGACTGTTTTACAGCAGATGCACCATAGGTTCTTGCGATATTGATAATACCAACACCGCGCAGTTCGATAAAGTTCTGAATATTTGCAGGTGACTGGCCTACAAGCTTTTTGTTGGAAAGACGTCTGATTTCCACCGCATCATCTGCAATAAGACGGTGGCCGCGTTTTACAAGTTCGATAGCTGTTTCACTCTTACCTACGCCACTGTCACCTACAATCAGTATGCCTTCGCCGTAAACTTCCATAAGAACACCGTGACGTGTAACACGGGTGGCCAGCTCTGTATTGAGATAGCTGATAGCTGTTGCCATAAACTGTGAAGTTTCTTCACTGGTGCGGAGCAGCGGAATTTTATGTTTACGGGCTGCTTCTACAATTTCAGAAGAAATCAGCATATTTCTTGTGATAATCACAGCAGGAACACCGCGTGAGAAAAGATTATTGATTCTTTCCATTTTCACATTCTGTTCAAGGCTGTCCAGATAGCTGAATTCCATTTTACCAAGAATCTGGATTCTTGTAGGCTCAAAATTTTCACTGAAACCTGAAATAAGCAGACCAGGACGGTTTACTTCTGTACTTGTGATTTTTATCTGGTCTGTCTCATCAGGAACAGAGAGTATTTCAAGGTTGAGCTGTTTTATAAAATTTTCCAACGTAACAAAATATTTCATAGTACTTCTCCTGAAACGCACATAATTATAGATAATATAATTATATAATATCGGGGGTAAGTTTTCAACTTAAAAATATATATTGTATACACTGTACATAATATACTTTTATACAGCTCTGACCTTTACTTTTATATCTGAATATTCTATCCCCTTCTGCATTCCGTACCAGTGCAGGCTGTATATATGGTTTGCGGAAAGATTTTCATACAGTTCATATATTGTATTTGAAATCTCTGTTTCAAGTAAAGAATTAAATAAGCTTCTGCTTTGTACAGAGTTATTTATTCCCTTGCTTTCTTTTATTTTCATATTCATATTCACATATAATTTATTATTTCTGATTGAAAAATAAGTTTTTGCCGCTGTTATATCTGCCCACATTTCCCCGTCACGGAAGGAAAGTGCACACCTGTCTGTAACATTTGTCAGCATTTTCAGTACCGCATGTTCATTTGTATCCAGTATTTCTGTAGGCTTTCCGTTACATACAATAACTGCCCCGCTGCCGCTTCCCTTTTCACTTACTATCGGAAATATACCTGAAACACCGTCCCTGTTTAATGATATACTGCTGAGAGGATTTTTATCAGTTTCTGCAAGTTTCAGATCTTCTGTCAAAGGCTGCCCTATATAACACACCACGTTGGCATTTATAGATATTTTAAGACTGTTTATCAGATATACCGCTTTGCTTATATCACTGTAAAATATATCCGGGGACAACAGAATATTTTCGCACAGGCGGAAATTATAATTTCTTTCGGACATTGCTTTTATTCCTGCTCTGTATATATCTTCAGAAAGATATTCAGCTTTTTCATAACTTTCTTTTTCGGAATTGAAATCATAATATACAAGTGTAAGTCTGTACATATTTTCTTCTTTTGACAGCATTACGTTTTTTACATAAAATCTGTCCGGTTCTGCAGAGCAGGAAGTAAAAAACAGTATTATGAATGATAAAATACAAATTTTAATTTTTCCCAAAATTCCAGTTCCTTTCAATTGCAATAATCAGAACAACTGCAGACTGTACTATAATCCACATCTGTACCGTTATATATCTGTTCAGTGCAATAAACGGTATCAGCATAAACAGAATCCGGTCTTTGTATTTCTTTGGAACAAAGTAAAGCATTCTGTATGCAGAATAAATAAGAATAACTGATCCATAAAACATAAACAGGACACATAATGTAAATATACCGTCATAGTTTTTTACAAGCCGGGATGATGAAATCTGAAAAACGATCTGTAAAGGTGAAATACTGTACAGCATATTGCCTTTTATACATCCATAAGCAAATACAGTAAGAAATACAATCATTAAAAGAAAAAACGTCATAAAAAGTGCGCTATATCTGTTTTTCCCCCTCTTCTTTTCTGAAATACATATTCCAAGAGGTAAAACGAAATCAAACAATGTTACATAACCAATATCTATATTTGCCCGCCTGCCTTCCTGATACAGAAATACAGGATTGAATTTATCTCCGTTTATGACAAATATCAGAACAACAAACACTATTCCAAAAATAAATATAAAATCAGACAACCTGCCAATACCTCTTTCTTTCAATGGAAGCAGCATTCCCAGAAACAACAAAACCAATAAAATACTGCCGCTCTGCCAGGTGTTCCGGTGATAAATTGCAAGATAATTATTTATCAAATATATCTGCCTTGACATCAGAAAAAGCAAGTAAGCTGCAGTCACAGCAGATATAATTCTGTTTTCCGGAACAGATATAATTTTCAGAACTGCTGAAAATATTACACAGTACAATACCGCTGACAATATACACGTGTGCACTGTCACAGGTTTCTCCGGAATATATACCGCAAAGCTGAACAGCATAAAACATAACGAAATACACCAATATTGTCTGACTGTCATATTTTTATCTCCTCAGTGTATATGATTTCCCCTGCAATTTTCTCCAGCTGTTTTTAAATATGCCGTCTGCAGCAGGTATGTCTTTGTGTGATGCAGTGCTGATATAGTCATATCCGTCACTGTTTACATTGATAATATTTACAGCTGTAAACATAACAGCAAAAACTATTCCGGGCAAGCCGAAAAAACCGGCACAGATTATAAAAATTATTCTGAGAACAATTACAGCTTCGTAAAAAGCAGGTATTGTAAAAGAAGCAACAGTGCTGACGGCACACACAATAAGCAATGCGCTGCCTATAAGCCCGGCACTGACT
>JAFQAF010000052.1 GCA_017400025.1 Oscillospiraceae bacterium | reverse complement strand
GTTCCCTCTGCCTACTTCCCCTTCTCCGGCAACAAGGACTCCTTCTTCGGTGACCTGCATGTTCTGGGCGAGGACGGCGTTCACGTCTGGGGTAGCCAGCAGATGGGCGGCGAAGATGCCGGCTTCTATTACCAGCTGGTACCGGGCTGTTTCTTCAATCTCTGCTGCCAGGATGCCCACTCTGACGGCAAAATCTACCCGGGCCACAACTCAAAATTTGTGGTTGATGACAGCCTGCTTTACCGCGGCACAGCTGTTTTTGTACAGGCGGCAATAGATTATCTCAACAAATAAAAGCAAAACCCTGCAGATTTTACTCTGCAGGGTATTTTTTATCTTTTTCTGAAAAGCCTTGGTCTGAATCTGTACACATAAATCACCAGCATTCTCTCTGCCGCTTTGTCATAAAGAAAAAACGTAAGGTTGAACATCGCCACCAGCAGCAGTATAAACCGCATGCCGTATTCTGAAAATTCGTTTAC
Source organism: Oscillospiraceae bacterium (assembly GCA_017400025.1). The sequence goes on along the minus strand of JAFQAF010000052.1, from coordinate 1,681 downwards.
CAGATATTCCACCGGGAATATGATAAGCAGCAGGCTGTACACAGCAGTAAGGGAGATGTTTATATACGCCAGCTTTACAGTAAAGCGCAGTATTCTGTTTTTAATTCTGTCCACAGAAAATTTGATAACAGTATATAAGCCGAAAACAAATATATATATCAGTATCAGTTCCTGTTCCGGCACCAGCATCAGCCCCAGAAAGCTGACAGCCACATAAAGTGTAAAGGCTGTCTTCTGCCTGTATTCGTATACTATGGGCAGCAGAAGCAATGCGGCAGCGGCAGGGCAGGCGTATGTTGCAAATGGGAACAGAAAACCCATCATCAGTATTACAATGCACAGTGCAGCTGTTATGCCGCACAGCGCCATTTTCATTGTTTCATTTTTGCGCATTTTTTCTCCTTAATGATGGCAGCAGCAGTCCATACAGATAAGACACTGGCACAGTGTGCAGGGGTCGCAGCATACCACACCGCCGCGGTTGTAGGTTTCGTACTGTGAGTATGGTGTGGAGTATATGTTGCCCTCTCGGCTCTGTTTCATTCTGCTGTATGTAGCTGTGTATTCTCGGTTTGCCGGGTTCATCTGTGCGGCTCTCCGGAAATATTCGTAAGACATTGAGTAGTAGCCCCTGTAATACAGGCAGCTGCCCATAAGGAACTGCCATTCAGCCTCTGTTTCGTTTCTGTAAACAGTCAGCTGGTTGTAGGCTGTTTCATAGTCGCCCTGCTGTATAAGACGGCGGATATAAATATAGAATTCATCCCTGTCAGAGTCTGCCTGACCGGTACTGCCTGTGCGGTAAAAATTCATGATTTCATCGTAGGCACGGTTTATTTCATCCATCTGCTGCTGTGCCCACTTTTTCTGGGCAGGGTCAGCAAATTTATCTGGGTTATACTGTATTGCCAGTTTTCTGTATGCCTCTTTCACAGCGTTTTCATCTGCACCGGGGGCAAGGCCCAGTATTCTGTAGTTATTGTCCATTGTTTTCTTCCTCGTTTTCCCCGGCAAACTTTATTTTTCTTGCCAGTGATAAGTATATTGTATTGTCCAGTATTTCTTTGTAATGTTCCAGCGGCAGCTGGCTGTACCAGTATGCCATTTCGCCCAGTGCCATAAAGCATTCTGCCTTTGCGTCTTCATCTGAAGTATTGCCTGTGTTGAAAAAATTGTATTTGTTTGCTTTTTTATCTTCGTCCCTGTCGCACAGCGCATCCACAAGATAAATCACCCTGCCCAGAAAAAAGCCCAGTTGCCCGGCAGTAAATCTGCCTTCTTCACCGGCGGCACATCCTTCCAGTATAGCCTGGGTCATCCTTGCAGTGGCCAGTGCCACACTGTCTATATCAGAGGCTGTTTTTTCTGCGGCCTGCTGGTTTTCGCTCTGCTGTTTCAGAAGCTGTGCCAGCCGGGGGTGCTTTTTCTTTGCACTGTTCACTTTCATAAGGAAATAGGGATAAACTGCAATACAGCCGGCCTTCTTAAAAAAGTTTTCGTCATAAATATTGTCCAGCAGTTTATAGTACGCCAGCAGTATCAGCACATCTGCGGCGTATTCTGTTCCGGCTGTGGGCAGCAGAATGTATTTTTTCTTTACCGGGTTTGCAAAGCAGCCTTCCTGCACTGTGCGGCAGGGGGTGTTGTGCAGCCGGTCATAAATCATTGCCACAAAGGCCAT
>JAFQAF010000051.1 GCA_017400025.1 Oscillospiraceae bacterium | reverse complement strand
GTGGTTTACGTGTACACATACCAGCTGTTTGCCGATTGCCTTGATGAGCAGTGCGGCTACTACAGATGAATCCACACCGCCGGACAGGGCAAGTATTACCTTTTTGTCCCCTACCTGTTCTCTGATTTCTTTAATCTGCTGTTCAATAAAGGCATCTGCCAGTTCTTTTGTGCTGATGCGCTCCATTGTTTCAGGACGTACGTTAAGCATATAAGTTCCTCCATCTGATAATAAGCAAGGGAATATCCCTTGTTTTTTACATAATTTTTAATTGTATATAATAAAATATTATATATCTTTTTCATAGCAAACGCAATAAAAAATTTAGTAATATTATAATAAAAATGAAATTATTTTTGTAATATTTCGATAAAAAATTATAATGTAAAGTTATGTTGCAGATGCTGTAAAGTCCGGTTTACTATTCGTGGATTTCCAGTGGCTGGCGGTCCGGGTCAAAAAAGAAAGTCATTTTTTTACCGGTAAATTCATCCACACGCACCGGTTCTGTTTCTATGCCCTTTTCGTTAAGGCGTTTTACAGTTTCCTCCACATCATCAACTTTAAACGCAAGGTGGCGCAGGCCCAGAGCTTCAGGAGATGTAGGGCGCCGAGGGCGGTCTGCCATAATAAACAGTTCAATTTCTGCATCGCCTATCTGCAGGTCTATTTTCCAGTCATTTCTTTCAGGGCGGAAATTTTCCCTTATTACCTTAAATCCCAGCAAATCCACATAAAAATGTCTGCTTTTTTCATAGTTGCTGCCTATTATTGCGATATGATGTATCCGGTTGAAATTCATACTGTCTCCCATATAGTTTACTTTTTTCTATAATTTTATCACAATAAAAAGTCCCGGTAAACGGGACCTTTACATTTTTTATATATTTGCAAAAAGATTTATTACCGCTTCCAGACCTTCACCCTTAAAAGCTGAACAAAGATAAATCTTTGCATCCGGGTTCAGTGAAAGTACATCTGCCTTGAATCTGTCCACATCAAAATTGATATATGGCAGCAGGTCTATTTTGTTCAGCAGCACAACATCAGCTGTGCGGAACATATTGGGATACTTGAGAGGCTTATCATTGCCTTCTGTTGTTGAGGCCACACACACGCGCATGTGCTCCCCAATCTGAAAGGCAGCTGTACACACAAGGTTGCCGATATTGTCCACAACAACAGTATCCACTCCCTCCAGGTCAAGTTCAGACAAGCCTTTTTCCACCATATCAGCTTCCAGATGGCAGGCACCTTCCGTATTCAGCTGTATGGTTCTGATGCCTATTTCGGCCATTCTGGCGGCATCCAGGTCAGTAAACAGGTCACCCTCTATAACTGCTATCCTGCTCTTGTCCACAGAAGGGTGTGCCAGCACATTTTCCAGCACAGTCGTCTTGCCGGAACCCGGTGTGCCAAGGAAATTTATCATTCTTATTCCTTTTTCTGTCAGCGCCTGTCTTGTTCTTTCGGCTATATCATCATTTTTTATAAGTACATTTCTGTTTACAGTAATTGTTTTCATCAGTCACCTCTGAAAGTTTTTATATACATCTGTGTTCTGCCGGTAAGGGACATATCTTTTTCCAGCACAATTCTGGCATTTTCCATACAGGTACCCTTTGACATAACATCGAAATAGAAATTGAGCTGCTGTTCGTTCACGCAGGAATATTCCCCCACACATACCAGTATTTCGTAAACCTTTGTAATGTCATTTTCTTCTGCTGCGCGGCTGACAATATCCGCAATCTCACGGCATACAGCGCTTTCGTGCATAATCAGTTCCCCTTCGGTCTTTTCTTTGTTTTTACAAATACGTCTCTTTCGTCTTTAACCATCCTGCGCACATCAAATTTACATTTGCTTACACACTGGCCGCATCCGATACAGTTTTCGTATCTGAAAATCAGTTCCTTTTTCCGTTTGTCATAGAAGGTGGCTTCTGTAGGACAGTATCTGCCACAGAGATCACAGCCAACACAGCGTGTGATGTCTATAACCTGAGGACTGTAGTAAGAGCGGGTGAAAATCTTGCTGAGACCACCGTTTCTGTAGCCTTCGTAAAGCAGGCAGCAGTCTGTACAGCAGTTGCAGATAACCATTTCATCCTTGTTGGCATCGTTGTTGTGGTGGAATGTGGTATGTACACAGCCTTTGTCCCGGAATTCATTGATAAGTGCTGTGGCTTCTTCAAAAGTGAGATGGCGGGCAATTCCGTTGTCTTCCAGCTGTTTTGAAAGTGAGCCCACAACCACACAGCCTTCTATAGGCAGGTCAAAATCACAGGTCTTGCCTGTGTTTATATATTTGTGCTGGCGGCAGAAGCAGTTCAGTACAGCAATTTCGTTTTCGTATTTTTTCAGTATCCGGTGAACATCACCTGAAATATATACCTGCTGCTCACTTTCCAGCGGCTGATTCAGCACAACTTCCCTGCCGGAGTTGATAACATTGCCTATTCGCGGTGCAGCACCTTTTTCTATCTTCCTGTCGCCTTTCAGATTTGTCAGATAACGGATAGGGGCAATGTTCACTTTTTTAAGTATGCCCCAGAACTCCATAAATTTGTTGAGTATAGCGGCACGTTTTTCGTTTATCGGTCCGCCTACTGTAAATTCAACCCAGCCCGGGAATATAGGAGAAAGCTCATAGATTTCCCTGTTGTTTTCATCGCATGGGTGGAAAAAGCTGAACATCAGAATATTGTTTTCCCAGAAATCCTGCCATTCTGCATCATCTCCGCCATACATTTCGTGGTAAATTGCTTTCAGTTCCGGTACAGTATGAATTTCCACACCGGCTTTCAGCAGATATTCCATTGTTTTTTCGTCCATTGCCATATTGAACATTTCAATAATAGGCTTGGCAGCAGGTACGGATGCTGTGGATTTGGAGTTCATAAGGTTTATAAGCTCTTTTAATCTTTTTTCAGGCAAGGCCATTTGTGTACCTCTTTTATAATACTTTTATTTATTTCATAATCTGGTTTCCAATACTATATCTATAATATCACAAAGCAGGCCGGTTGTAAACCGGATATACCCCACAGCCCCTGCTCTTTTATGACATACCTATAATCAGATACAAATATTGCTGCACACCTTGAAACTGTGGGATAATTGCACTGAATACACAAAACAAATAAGCCCCTTTACATACGTAAAGGGGCTATATATGCCGTTTGTATTATATTATAGTTAAACTATAAATTATTCGATAACGGAAACAACAACGCCTGAACCTACTGTTCTGCCGCCTTCACGGATAGCAAAACGGAGACCTTCTTCGATAGCGATTGTTGTGATCAGTTCAACTGTCATTTCAACGTTGTCACCAGGCATGCACATCTGAACGCCTTCTGGCAGGGAGATAACACCTGTAACGTCTGTTGTTCTGAAGTAGAACTGTGGACGGTAGTTGTTGAAGAATGGTGTATGACGGCCACCTTCATCTTTTTTCAGAACGTAAACCTGACCAACAAATTTTGTATGTGGGTTGATTGAGCCTGGTTTGCAGATAACCTGACCACGTTCGATTTCGGATCTCTGGATACCACGGAGCAGTGCGCCTACGTTGTCACCAGCTTCTGCGAAGTCGAGCAGTTTACGGAACATTTCAAGACCTGTAACTGTTGTAGATTTCTTTTCATCGGACAGACCAACGATTTCAACAACTTCACCAACTTTGATTGTACCACGTTCAACTCTACCTGTAGCAACTGTACCACGGCCTGTGATTGTGAATACGTCTTCAACTGGCATAAGGAATGGCAGGTCAGCTTTTCTTTCTGGAGTTGGGATGTAGCTGTCAACAGCATCCATCAGTTCGCGGATACATGCGTATTCTGGTGCGTTGTAGTCCTGGGATGTAGAAGATGTTACGCCCAGAGCTGTACCTTTGATGATTGGTGTGTCATCGCCTGGGAATTCGTATTCGTTCAGCAGATCACGGATTTCCATTTCAACGAGTTCGAGCAGTTCTTCGTCGTCAACCTG
>JAFQAF010000050.1 GCA_017400025.1 Oscillospiraceae bacterium | reverse complement strand
GCGTCGATGGGTATAAAGGATATTCTGAGCACCTGCCGTTCCGTAGCTTACGGCCAGCCGTTTTTTTACGATATAGGCAAATTCAATGACAGCTATTTCAACTATGTGGCTGCTTTCGGTGCATTTACAGAGGTATCCTACTCCACACCGCAGAAGCAGAAAAATCAGCTGGGTCACGCCGCCTATATAATAGAAGGTCTCCGCCATCTGCCTATAGGCAAATACCACACTGCCACTGTGAAGGTAAACGGAGAAACCCTGCACGACAATTATATATATGGTTCTGTGTCAAACTCCACAAGCATCGGGGGTGTAAGGATAGACATACAGTCTGACATAGAGATGAATGACGGCCTGTTTGAAGTATTGCTTATCAAAGCACCTAAAACACCTATGGACCTGCAGAACATCATCGCAGCCATACTCACACAGAATTATGACGGGCCGTTCCTTAAATATTTCAAGACTGACAGTATCTCCTTTGAATTTGAAAACGCCACACCGTGGACACTGGACGGGGAATTCGGCGGAAATGTGACAAGTGCAGAAATCTCTGTTATCCCAAAAGCAATAGGACTTTACAAATAATACTGATTATGAAGACCAATCCATTGAGATTGGTCTTTTTTGTGGTACAATAGAGGTATCAATTACCGGAGGACGTATATATGTACAAGGAAATATCAGATGTAATAAACTTAAAAAAGGAAAAACTTACCGGTATGTCTGACAAAATATGGGGTATGCCAGAAACTGCATTTACAGAGTTTGAAACTGTAAAGGTACTGTGTGAAGGCCTGCGCAATGAAGGTTTTGAAGTGGAAGAAGGCGTGGCAGATATAGCCACCGCTTTTACAGCCAGATACGGCAAAGGCAAGCCTGTGATAGGTATTCTGGGTGAATTTGACGCCCTCAGCGGACTGAGCCAGAAAGCAGGCCAGCCGGAAAAAGAGGCTGTAGTCCACGGCGGCAACGGCCACGGCTGCGGCCACCATCTGCTGGGTGTGGCCGGTATAGCGGCAGCTGTAGCAATAAAGGATTATCTGGACAAGACAGGCAGAGACGGCACTGTGATTTACTTTGGCTGCCCCGGTGAAGAAGGCGGCAGCGGCAAGGCCTTTATGGCAAGGGAAGGCATATTTGACTGCCTGGACTGCGCTCTGTCCTGGCATCCGTCAGACTCCACCAACGCGTGGAGTGGCTCTACACTGGCAAATGTGCAGGTAAGCTACAGATTCAAAGGTGTGGCAGCACACGCTGCAGCAGTACCTCATCTGGGCAGAAGTGCCCTGGATGCAGTTGAGCTGATGAATGTAGGGGTAAACTATCTGCGTGAACACGTTATACCTGAAGCAAGAATGCATTATGCTGTGACAAACACCGGCGGCTTCTCCCCTAACGTAGTGCAGGCTGAAGCAGAGGTACTGTACCTTATCCGTGCGCCAAAAAATGCCCAGGTGCAGGAAATCTATAAAAGAGTGAACAAAATTGCCCAGGGTGCGTCCCTTATGACAGAAACCGACCTGGAAATTGACTTTATAAAAGCCTGCTCCAACATTATCCCCAACAACACACTGGAAGAACTGCTGAACAGAAAACTGAACGAAACACCTCATCCTGTATATACAGCAGAAGAGCTTGCGCTGGCTGAAAAATTCAGGGAGACATCCCCGAACAAAGGCGGCACTGTAAACAGCTATGCAAACAAAGTGACAGGCGCTGAAAACAAAAAGGCCGTTATGGCACTGGCAGACAAGGCACTGCTGGATGTTGTGATGCCATATATCCCAAGCGAAACCGCCAGCCCCGGCTCATCCGACGTAGGCGACGTAAGCTGGGTGTGCCCTACAGCACAGATTAACGTAACCTGCTATGCCGCAGACACACCGGGCCATTCCTGGCAGCTGACAGCCCAGGGCAAGGAAGGCCCTGCCCACAAAGGTATGCTGTACGCCGGCAAAGTTCTGGCTGCTGCGGCAATAGAGCTGATGGAACAGCCGCAGCTGATAGAAAAAGCAAAGGAAGAACATAAAATGCGCGTGGGCGAAGGCTATATCTGCCCGATACCTGCGGGTGTAAAACCAAGAGCAATTGCTCCTAAAAAATAGCACAAAAAAG
>JAFQAF010000049.1 GCA_017400025.1 Oscillospiraceae bacterium | reverse complement strand
TGTATCGGTGGTATCCTCCCAGCTGAAGAAGTTATGGCTGCTGGTAACCTTTCCGTTATCGCTAAAGCTATCATGCCAACATGGGCTTACTATGTATTCGTAATCGGCGGTGCATGTTTCGCTCTTGGTACAACACTGAACGCTTCCATGGGTTGGGTTACAAAACCTCTGTTCCAGTCTGTTAAAGACGGCTGGCTCCCATCAGGTCTCGGCAAACTGAACAAAGCAGGCGTTCCAGCTACAATGCTGACAATCTTCTATGTAATCAACATGGCTGCTATCCTGTTCGGTCTTGACGTTGACTCCCTTGGTCAGCTGGTTCTGATCATCGGTAACGTACAGAACGTTATCCTTATCTGGGGTATCATGAAACTGCCAAAAATGTTCCCAGAACATTGGGCAAAATCCCCATTCCATGTATCTGACGGCGTATTCAAAGGCTGTCTGCTTGCAGCTATCGCTGTAACACTGGTACAGTTCTACATGAACGTTTCCGGTACAACAATGACAATCGTTATCATCAATGCTGTAACAATGGTTGTTGCTGCTGCATTTGCTGTAACAATGAAAAAATCCGGCAAAGTTCACATGGAAGTTTCTTACGAACTCGCTTAATATATAGTTTAAATTAAAACTGTATAATTTATTCAGATTAAAATAAGATTTTCTTGTTTTTAAATCTAAATCACCACAAAAAGGTCCCGCCAAGCGGGACCTTTTTGTTTGCATAAATATTTCAGTAGGGAGAGGAAGAGGAAAGCATATGATATACTGCTTCAGTAATTAACTTCATATCATCAGTGCTGTATTTTTCTTCAAGGGAAGACAATACATTTTCTATTTGTTTTTCATCAGCTTTTTTCCGCTTGAGGGCTAGTCTGTGGCCGTCAGCTGTAAGATATATCAGCTTGCGCTTCCTGTGGAAAGGGTCATCCCTGAATTCGCAAAGACCAAGGGAAACCAGTTTTTTCATTATAAGTGAAACTGTGCCTCTTGTTCTGCCGGATATTCTTGACAAATCAACAGAGGCTATTCCCGGATGGGAGTCTATATATTTCAGAATCCGTATTTCGGTAGCCGAAAATACGGTATCCTTATATACTATATCAGATGTTTCAGCAGGCAGACGATACAGGGAGGTGTCTGTCCACAATTTTATAAGTTTATTTTTTGTTATCATTATAATCACCTGTATATATTATAATGTAAAAAATATGTAAAATCAATGTAAAATTTAAAAATATAAATTAATTTGCATATCTGTGAATAAAAACGTAACAAAAAATAATACTAAATAAAAAAACGAAAGGAAGTTTATATGAAAAACATAACAGAAAAAGAACTTACCGCCTACAACGAACTGCTGACACAGGAAAAAGCAGCTGTAGACAAGTTTAACTATTATGCACAGAACTGCAAAGACCCCAATCTGAAAAAACTTTGCAAGGATGCCGCAGCCAGACATCAGGAACATTTCAATATTATTTTTTCACAGATTCAGTAGGAGGAATTATGGCATACGATGACAAAACAATGATGACCGATATGCTTTCCACACAGAAGTTTATCGCATCAAATTACAACAATTATGCAGGGGAATGTTCCACAAAACGGGCAAAGGCCCGTCTTATGAAAATCCTCAGCGAAGAACACGATATACAGCTGCAGATTTTTGAGAATATGCAGTCCCGCGGCTGGTATGAAACCGCGCCGGCAACTGTAGACAAAATAAACCGGGCGGTACAGACACATATAAGTGCCGCAACAAATATTAAAGATGGTAAAAAAACATCAGCTAAAGCAAAAACAGCCAAAAAATCCAAATAAGCACAGGCAGGGTCACTTCACAGACTCTGCCTTTTATTGTGTATCCGGTTGCATACCGCATACATATGTATTATAATAAAAACAATATTCTTTATGGGGGAAAGTAAAATGACAACAAAAGAAAAAATCATTTCTCTTGTAGAAGAGAAAAAAGATTACTTTGCTCAGGCAAGCGATAAAGTATGGGCTACACCTGAACTTGGTTTTCTGGAATTCAAATCAGCAAAAACACTTATGGACGCACTGGAAGAACAGGGCTTTACTGTGGAAAAAGGCCTGGCAGGCATAGAAACTGCTTTCAAGGGTACATGGGGCAACGGTAAACCGGTTATTTCCTTCCTGGGCGAATTTGACGCACTGCCACTGGTAAGCCAGGAGGCTGGCTGCAATGTAAAGAAACCGGTGGAGGAAGGCGGCAACGGCCACGGCTGCGGCCACTGTAACCTGGGTGCAGGCAGTATGGCTGCCGCAACAGCACTTAAAGAATATATGCAGGCAAACAATCTGCCCGGCACAGTGGTTTATTTCGGCTGTCCGGCAGAAGAATCAGGCTGCGGCAAAACCTTTATGGCAAGGGAAGGCGTGTTTGACGATGTGGATATTGCGCTCACCTGGCATCCGGGCTCAACAAACAATGTATGGGGGGTATCCAGCCTTGCCAATATCATAGTATTTTTCCACTTCAAAGGCGTTACCAGCCATGCTGCGGCTTCACCGCATCTTGGCAGAAGTGCCCTTGATGCAGCTGAAATCATGAATGTAGGTGTAAACTTCCTGCGCGAGCATGTTATTCCTGAAGCAAGAATGCACTATGCATTTACTGATGTCGGCGGCGGTGCACCAAACGTGGTACAGGACAAGGCAACAGTGCTTTACTATATCCGTGCACCTAAAACAGAGCAGGTTATGGAGATTTTCCCAAGAGTTGTGAAATGCGCAGAGGGCGCGGCACATATGACAGAAACAGAACTTACTGTTGAAATCAAAACAGCACTTTCTGACTATATTCCGAATGACGTTGTTTCACAGCTTATGAGCGACAGCATGACTGAACTGGGCCCTATCGAATTTTCTGAAGAAGCATGGGCATTTGCAGATGAAATGTACAAATCCCTGTCTGAATCTGATATCAAGTCCGGCGTAGGTTCACTGAAATCCTATATGTCTGCAGAAGAAGCAGCAAAACGTGTGCACGAAAAGCTTATTCCGGATGTGTTCCCGTACAAACGCCTGCCGGTGCATATGCCTGGCTCCACAGATGTGGGTGACGTTTCCTATGTTGTGCCTACAGCACAGCTTTCTGCAGCAACTGCAATCATCGGCACACCGGGTCACTCCTGGCAGCAGACAGCACAGTCCAAATCAGTGGTTGCAAATGAAGGCTCTGCATACGCCGCAAAAGTCCTGGCACTTACAGGTGCAAAATTTGTTGAAAACCCACAGCTTGTGGAAAAGGCAAGAGCAGAACTGAATGCAGTTACCGGCGGTGTATACAACTGCCCTATCCCTAAGGATGTAAAACCTCAGCCATAACAGATATTTTATGCTGTAAAATCAGAAAGACGTACCCCGGAAAGGTACGTCTTTTGTTATACAATTGAAAATAATATCAGAGTCTCAGAAGTCTGAACAGGAAATCTGTCAGCCTGTCCATATTTACCCAGGTGAGTGCTGCTGTTGTGAGGTTGGCTGTTATGGCGTACAGTGTGGATTTTGCCTTGCCGGCACCTTTCAGATATTTTCTGTATATCAGAGCCTCTGCCACTGTAACCCCGGCTTCCAGCGGAATAAAAGCCGTCAGCGCGCCAATAGTGCCCCCATATATGAAAGAAGAGGAATATGCGGCGGTAAATACAAGCTGTGT
>JAFQAF010000048.1 GCA_017400025.1 Oscillospiraceae bacterium | reverse complement strand
TTTATACAAAACCTGTAAACAAATTTGTTGCAGGCTTTATCGGCTCACCTACAATGAATTTCTGCAATGCTCTTGTTGTTGAAAAAGAAACAGGTATCTATCTTGAATTTGAAGGCTACTCTGTGAAACTCAACGAAGAAAAAGCAAAAGTTCTCAAAGAACAGGGTTATGTAGGCAAAGAAGTTACATTCGGTATCAGACCTGAAGATGTTTACGAAGATGAAGAAGTTGTGGCAAAAGCCGCAGCAGATGAAAGAGTTATCAGAACAGAAGTTGATATGTACGAACTTCTTGGTTCTGATGTTATCCTCTATTTCTACATCGGCGGAAACAAATTTACTGCTATTGTAAACCCTGCCACACCTACAAGAACAGGTGACACAACTCAGTTTGCATTTGATGTGGAAAAAATGCACATCTTTGACAAAGAAACAGAAGTAATTATCTGTCATTAACAGTATAAGGAGGTATACCTATGAGAAGTAACGGTATCCTGATGCATATTTCTTCTCTTCCATCTCCTTATGGAATCGGTACAATGGGGAAGGCTGCCTACGAATTTGCAGATTTTCTGCAGGATGCTGGTCAGGCATACTGGCAGCTTTTGCCTGTATGTCCTACCGGTTATGGCGACAGCCCTTACCAGTCTTTTTCCACCAATGCCGGTAATCCGTATTTTATAGATCTTGATTTCCTTTGTGAAGATGGTCTGCTGCTTAAGGAAGAATATGAGAATATAGACTGGCAAAGCGGTGCAGATGATGTAAATTACGGTGCCCTTTATGAAAAACGTTATCCGGTGCTGAGAAAGGCTGCAGAACGTTTCAAAAACAGTATTCCGGCAGATTATGCTGAATATTGCAGCAAAAACAGCTTCTGGCTTGATGACTATGCACTGTTTATGGCGCTGAAAGATGCCTTTGGAGGTGCGGCCTGGCACAACTGGGAACCCGGGGTAAGAAACCGTGTTCCTGATGCACTGGCAACAGCCAGAGAACAGTATTCAGAAGAAACAGAGTTCTGGAAAATACTCCAGTATCTTTTCTTTAAACAGTGGAACAGCCTGCGCAGTTATGTAAACAGCAAAGGTATAAAATTTATCGGCGACCTGCCGATATATGTATCACTGGACGGCGTTGATGCCTGGTCCCACCCGGAACTGTTTCAGCTGGATGAGGACAGATATCCAAAAGAAGTTGCAGGCTGTCCGCCGGATGGATTTTCCGCAGACGGCCAGCTGTGGGGCAACCCGCTGTATGACTGGGATTATATGGAAAAAGACGGATACAGCTGGTGGATTAACCGCATAGAATATCTGTGCAGTGTGTACGATATTCTCCGCATAGACCATTTCCGTGGCTTTGATTCCTACTTTGCTATCCCATACGGTGATACAACAGCCCACAACGGATACTGGAAGCAGGGCCCGGGTATGAAACTTTTCACTGCAATTGAGAAAAAAATAGGCAGACAGCCTATTATTGCAGAGGACCTGGGTTATCTGACAGATTCTGTAAAACAGATGCTGAATGATTCCGGTTTCCCTGGAATGAAAGTGCTGGAGTTTGCTTTTGACAGCCGTGATGCCAACAGTGTGGAATACCTGCCATATAAATATACACCTAACTCTGTGGCTTATATTGGCACACACGATAATGATACAGCCTGTGGCTGGATGAAAACTGCACCTGCAGAAGACATTGCAGCAGCTGTGGAATATCTGTATCTCAATGAAGAGGAAGGCTACAACTGGGGCTTTATGCGTGCACTGTGGACAACTGCTTCAGATACAACTGTTGTACAGTTCCAGGATTTGCTGGGCCTTGGCAGCGAAAGCAGAATGAATACACCTTCATCGGTAGGAAAAAACTGGCGCTGGCGCACATTGCCCGGTACATACAACAAAGAGCTTGCACAGAAGCTTTATAGCAAAATGAAGCTTTACGGGCGCTTACCATAATAATAAAAAAGAGTATCCTGAAACGGATACTCTTTTTATTTTTCTCCGGTTGGTGTATACTGTATAATATATGATGGAAAGGAGGGATACAGTGGAAATAAAAATCGGAATAAAACAGCTGGTGGAGTTTATATTGCGCAGCGGAAGCATAGATTCCCGCTTTACAGGCACAGACAGAGCCCTGCTTGGTGCAAAAATACACAGAAAACTGCAGAAAGCAGCAGGTAAAGATTATATTGCAGAAAAATCACTTTCCATAGAACTATGTGAAGGTGATATACTTTACAGACTTCACGGGAGAGCTGACGGCATAATATTCAAAGACGGAAAATACATTATTGATGAAATAAAGACTGTATCAACTCCGCTGGAATTTGTAGACGAAAACTACAGCCGTGCACACTGGGCACAGGGATGTTTTTACGGTTATATAATCTGCAAAGAAAATGAGGCAGAATCTGCCACAATACAGCTTACCTACTATAACATTGATACAGATGAAATAAAAAGAATTGCAAGAGAATACACTTTCCGGCAGCTGAAAAGTGAGGTATATTCAGTTCTGAAAGAATACCGAAAATGGGCACTGCTGTCAGCCACCTGGCAGGAGGAAAGAAACAAATCCTTAAAACAGCTGCAGTTTCCTTTTGCTGAATATCGCCCGGGCCAGAGACCTATGGCAGTTTCAGTATACAATACAATCAGAAAATCAGACAGGCTTTTCCTGTGTGCACCAACCGGCACAGGCAAAACAATGTCCACTGTTTTTCCTTCCCTGAAAGCTATGGGAGAAGGATTATGTGACAAGCTGTTTTACTTGACAGCCAAGACTGTCACTGCCAGGGCAGCAACAGATGCAGTGAAAATCCTTTATGACAAAATGCCGGGGCTTGCAGTTAAATCCATAAATATCACTGCAAAGGATAAAGTCTGTTTCCTTGAAAAAAGAAACTGCAATCCCGTGGCATGCCCATATGCAAGAGGATATTATGATAAAATAAATGATATCCTTTATGAAGAAATAAAAAACGGCAGTGTTTTTTCACAGCAGGTGATTATGGATACAGCACATAAAAACAGCCTGTGTCCCTATGAGTTTTCTCTGGATATAAGTGAGTGGTGCGATGTGATTATATGTGACTACAATTATCTGTTTGACCCCACTGTCCACCTCCAAAGATTCTTTGATGTGAAAAAAGGAGAATATGTTTTTCTTATAGATGAAGTCCACAATCTGCCGGACAGGGCAAGAGATATGTATTCAGCATACCTTGATAAAAAGACATTTTTTGAAATCAAGAAAAATGCAGAAATTTCTGATAAAAAGCTTAAAAAGGCTCTGAATGGAATTAACAATGTATTTATCGAGTATCGTCACAGATTTGATGATATAGAGGAAAATCATATTGTACGGGAGACACCGCCACAGGATATGGAAAAGCGGCTAAGAAATTTTGTCAATGCCTGTGCAGACTATTTTGACCGCAATAAAGATACGGAAACAGATGAAAAACTGCTGTCGGCTTATTTTGACACCAAATTCTTTTTGAGAATTTTT
>JAFQAF010000047.1 GCA_017400025.1 Oscillospiraceae bacterium | reverse complement strand
CCGTAGTTACTGAAGAAGGCACGGTTGCCGGACTGGTCTGTGGCTGCTACGGAGATAACATTGTCGTATGCAGCAGGGTAGCATTTGATATTTGTGCCGTCGTTACCTGCAGCGGCAATAACCACAATACCCTTGTTCACAGCATTGTTGATGGCATATTCCATCATATAGTCTTTGCCGTGACGGCCAAGGCTCATGTTTATTATGTTGCAGTCTTCAGCGTTTTCTGCAGCCAGATTGATGGCGGCAACTATAAGAGAGCCGGACATATTCCAAGTGCCGTCATCGTCTGCGTCCATTACGCAGTATGAAACTACATTGGTTTCAGGTGCAACACCTGCACCATCTCTGTCATTGCCATAGGTTGCGCCGATAATACCTGTAACGTGAGTACCGTGGCTTTCGCCTACTGCAATATCAAAGGAAGCACCCAGCTCACCGGAGGATATGCCCACAATATTTGCGCCTAAATCCGGGCAGCTGTCAAGACCGGAGTCTATAACTGCAACTGTGATATCATCAGAGCCCTGTGTGGTGCCCCAGGCCTGGTAAACGCCTATTTCCTGCAGATGCCAGAAATAGTCAACGTCTTCCGGGCTGAGGAGAGGGTCTGCACCATAGCCCCAGTCAAACCAGTCGGTTTCTCGGAGCAGGTCATAATATGCCATCTGTGTGCCCAGCATTTCGCCGTCAGGTTTTTTCATATCAACCGGGCCTGATTTGTAAATCAGGTCAGGATATACTGCAGGCAGGTTGTTGTCTGCCCAGGCTGTTTCCAGAGCCATCTGTACAGTGGCTTCTTCCGGCAGGCGGATTACTGCCACACCGTATGCATAGCTGATAAGCTCTGCGCCGTAGCCTTCTGCAACAAGCAGTGCTTCTTCTTCAGAATCAGCCATGAACATTACTCTGCCCGGTACATAGTCGCCTGTCTTAAGGTCTGAATAAGCAGCCTTTGTTTCAGCTGTCTGTAATTCTGCCTTGAATTTTGCCTGTGTGGCTGTGAGTTTATAGCCTTCAGGCATACCCGGGAAGACAGATTTTTCTTCCGGTTCTGTTTCTTCTGTAACAGGTTCCTCTGTCAGTGTTTCATCAACAACAGGTTCCTCTGTCAGTGTTTCATCAACAACAGGTTCTTCTGTCACAGGTTCGTCCACAACAGGTATATCTGCCGGTTCTTCCGTAACCGGAGTGTCTGCCGGTTCTTCTGTAACAGGTGTGTCTGCAGGTTCTTCTGCAACCGGAGTGTCTGTTGGTTCTTCCACAGCAGGCTGATCAGCTGCAGGTGTATCTGTAGCCGGTGTTTCTGCTGCAGGGTCTTCAGGCTGTTCCACCGGTGCAGGTGTTTCTGCAGGGGTTTCTTCTTCAGCCCGTGGTGTTTCGGCAGGTGTTTCTGCCTCTTCTGCAGGTACTTCAGTTTCCCGAGGTACCTCCGGGGTGTCTGCTGGTGTTTCTGGCTGTTCCGGAGCAAGCGGCTGTTCAACAGCAGGCTCCTGCCGTACATCTTCAGCAAAAGCTGTAACAACAGGGGCTACGTCAGACAGCATAATAGCTGCGGCCAGTAAAAACGCCAATAAACGCTTTTTCATCTTTATCCTCCTCTTTGAGAGAAATTTATTATATTAAACACCGCCTGCACAGACGGTGGTATAATACGTGGCTTCTGAATATGATTTTATCACATATTTATCACATTATATATATTATACACTGTTTTGCAGTATTTGTCTTTAATAATTATCTATCAT
>JAFQAF010000046.1 GCA_017400025.1 Oscillospiraceae bacterium | reverse complement strand
CTGTAACCATTACAGGCAAAACTGTAGATGTATCAGGTTTCAACTTTAAGGCAAACTATGTTGCATCCACAGCACGTAAAGAAAATGCAGACAGCGCAACTGCAGATTTCTACGGCAGAAAACTGGTGATTGAGTTCCCAATCGATGTGGAAGAATACTATATCGGTGGTAACCACACAAAAACAAACGGTGACCAGTCCGGTGTTTACCAGCAGGTAACAGCCGAAGACGGCACAGTATCATACGAAAAAGTGGAATACTTTGATGTACCGGATGTAAATATCGATGTTAAAGACATCAAAGCTACTCCGCACGACAGATATGTATACCGCACAAATTCTATAGACCTGCGCACACGGATGCTGTTTACAGATGTATATATTTACACTGTAGAAGGCGAACAGCAGCAGGAAGCACGTGCACAGATTAACGGTATAAACAATGCAAATGCAGATATCACATTTACTGTGAAAAACGGCGGAGATGTAATAGGTTACTATTTCATCGAAGCAGGCAAAGACTTTAAAGATGGCGTATGGTCTGCTATGATAGGTGACACACTGACACCTATCGATAAGATTACTGATGCTACTCTGAAAGCACAGTATGAAGCAAAACTTACACCTACCCTTACACAAGACACAACTTATACTATCGAATGGCTGGTAGACGGTACAAACGATGACGGCATAGAACCTGAAGAAGATAAAAATGTTTCCTCAGGCTCTACATCCGCTACAGTTTATGTATTTGACCCTGTACTGCCATTCCAGGATATCACAGCATACTATGGTGAAGCTGTGGATATCAATGACTGCATCATTTCCGATGCTTCCTGGTATAATGCAAAACTGGGAAAATCCAGCATTGCAGAAGGCATCACAATGGATGGTGCAGAACCGAAAGATTTTGTACTGGATATCGTATGGGATGAAACTTTGATTATAGAGTCCGGCGATAACAAGATCGTAAACCATACATCTGATATCCCGTTCAATGTAACAAAAGTTGAGATTAATAAGGGCGGCACAAAGGTTGATGTAACTGAACACACAGACTTCAGCCACGTTGACTGTACAGAAGGCGAAACAATGCCTGACTACACAGCAGGGGACAAAGCAGAGTTTGTTATCCACGTGAAAACAAAATCTCTGGAAATCTCCAAAACAGTAACAGGTGTTGATAAACCTTCTGAAATCAAAGACTCCTTTGCAATGACAATAAATGTAAGCACAGCAGCTGAACTCAAAACTATCAGCTACAAACTTACAAGCACTAAAAACGGAGAAACAATACACACTGCTAAAGTAACAGATGGCAAAGTTACAATCAATATGAATCACGGCGAAACAGCCCTGATTGAAAACCTGCCACTGGGTACTTACACTGTATCAGAAGAACAGTCCACTAAATTTGAAACTACAACAGAAACAAGTGGTACAGTTGAAAACAAATACACTGCAGAGGTTGAGTTTACAAATACAAATGCAGACTTAGGCACTGTAGACTTCACAAACGAAGTGAAAGCAGGCTCAATTACAGTTAAGAAGACAGTTAACCCGGCACCGGGCTTTGCAGTCCCTGATGCCAGCGAAACTTTCGCATTCCAGCTGTATGACAAACTTGGAAGCAAAGTGGGCGATGTGTTTACACTGACAGACGGCGGTTCACTTAATATCGATAACCTGCCAATCGGTGCTTACACAGTAAAAGAATTGCTTACAGATGCACAGAAAGCTGTATACACAGCAGATGCTGAAAGCAAAGCTGCAGAAGTTACACCTGCCGGCAATGCACAGGTAGAGTTTGTGAACTCTGTAAATAATGGCAGCCTGGAAATCAGCAAAATTGTAAATGCAGTAAGCGGTATGAACCCTAATGCTGATACATTTACATTTACTGTAACAGTAAACGGCAAAGGCAATGGCAATACTGTAAACTATACAGTTAATGGTGAAGCAAAAACAGCTGCATTCAATGCAAACGGTGTGGCTACAATCACACTGAAAAATGGCGAAACAGCTGTATTTGACAAAGTTCCTGTAGGTACATACAAAGTTACAGAAACTAACATCCCTGCCAAATATGAGGTTGAT
>JAFQAF010000045.1 GCA_017400025.1 Oscillospiraceae bacterium | reverse complement strand
GTATACCTTTTATTTTATCATAATTTACACAATATGTTAAATAGTTTTTGTCGCTTTCTTTTATTTTTTTGAAATTCTCTGCAGAAATTACAGAAATCTCAAAATATGAACCAGCAAATTCTGTAAATCCGTCAACAACAACCGGCTGCGGCCGGTGTTTTTCAGCCTGCACCGCCGGCTTTGGTGTATAGAAATACAGCCAGCCGTCCCTGATGCGGCAGAAAGTGTTCCGGGAAAGCTGATGCTTGAAATCACCCTGTCCAAGGGCGCCGTAAATCAGATTTATATTGTCCTTTGACAGGCAGCCCAGCCTGTCCAGCTGGTTTCTCAGAAGGTTTTTTATCACAGCAGGGTGTTCTGAAAGAAGGATATTTACATCCAGCCCGTTTACACCCAGACTTTTCCTGTAAAGATTATCACTTAATTGAGTTAAAAGTGTGTATACTTCCAGATTTTCCTTTGCAAAATCCCCCACAGCCTTTTCAAAGGCCGGGTTTATTTCCTTCAGCACAGGAACAGCCCTCAGTCTGATTTTGTTGCGGGAATATATGTCCTCAAAATTTGTTTTGTCTGTCACATATGGGATGCTGTTGGCCTCACAGTAATTTTCGATTTCTTCCCTTGTGCAGTCAATAAGCGGGCGGATAATATTGTCCCTTACAGGCGGTATGCCTGCCGCACCTTTCAGGGATGTGCCGCGGGTGATGTTGAACAGTACCGTTTCCGCCCTGTCAGATGCTGTGTGGGCAGTGGCAAGGACGGCACCGTATTCCTTTGCCTTTTCAAAGAAAAAGCTGTAGCGCAGTTCCCTTGCCCGTGTTTCCACAGACATTCCCTTTGGTCTTGGGGCAGAATTCATCTCCAGGTGCTTTACAAAACATTCCACACCCATGGAGACACAGTAGCTGCGCACAAAAGCCTCTTCCTCCTCGCTTTCCCGGCGCAGGCCGTGGTTTATGTGGAGTGCTATCAGCTGTATGCCCAGATTTTCTCTCTGTGAACACAAAAAGTGAAACAGTGCCATGCTGTCTGCCCCACCGGACAGACATACAGCCACCGTATCACCTGTGTTTATCATATTGTATTGTGATATTGTATTTAAAATTTTAGTATTCATCATTGTGTGTAAAATCCACATCATAGAATCTTGTGTGGGCACCGTCCCAGCTGAGAGGGATAGTGCCGCTTTCGCCGTGACGGTTTTTTGCTATGATACATTCAGCCATGGTCTGGTCTGCATCTTCGCTTTTGTTGTAGTATGCATCACGGTAAAGGAACAGAACAACGTCTGCATCCTGCTCGATGGAACCGGAGTCACGCAGGTCTGACAGCTGAGGGCGGCCGTCACGGCCGGAGCCTTTTTCTGCAGAACGGGAAAGCTGTGACAGTGCGATTATAGGCACGTCCATCTCTTTTGCCATAATTTTAAGATTACGGGTGATTTCACTGATTTCCTGCACGCGGTTATCAATGCTTTTGCCGGTGGACATCAGCTGGATATAGTCCACTATAACAACGCCGATATTGTCTGTTTCCGGGTTCTGGTTGTAGCGGCGGATTTTTGCCTTCATATCACTTACTGTGATATTCGGAGTATCATCCATATAAATAGGATAATCCGCTATCTGACCTATGGCATTGGTAATCATATCCCACTGTGCCACCTGTATATCACCTGTACGCAGGCTCTGGCTGGAGATACCGGCCTGGGAGGAAAGTATACGTTCTGTAAGCTGTTCGTTGGACATTTCCAGTGAGAAAATGGCCACAGGCAGTTTCTGCTGTGAAGCAATATTTGATGCTATGTTCAGCGCAAAAGAGGTTTTACCCATACCAGGACGGGCAGCCAGAACAACAAGGTCACTGCGGCCCAGCTTCCCCAGCTTGTCATCAAGGAAGCGGAAGCCGGTAGGGATACCCTGATATTTTTCCTTGTCCTTGCCGGACATTTTGCGCAGATTGTCAAAGCTTTTTGCCGCAGATTCTGAAATATGCTTCAGGCTGTTTGTATCCTTGCCCTGGCGTATGGCATAAATCTGCTGTTCTGCGCTTTCAATAAGCAGGTCTGCATCCCGGCTTTCCTGGGACTGACGGAGTATCCGGTTTGCGGTATCCATCAGTGTGCGGACCATATACTTGTCCTTCAGGATTTTGGCATAGTAGAGTATGTTTGAAAGGCTGGGAACTGTATCTGCCAGCTGTGCAAGATACACCTTTGCCTCATTTTCATCAGGGAAAATTTTTGCAGACAGCACAGCATTGACAACCGTCACAAAGTCGGACGGGATGTTTGCCATAAAAAGGGTATGTATTTCATTGAAAATCAGTCTGTTCTGGCGCACATAGAAATATTCGCTTCTCACCTGTTCCATAATGGCGGATACAAGGTCAGGGTCGATTATTGCAGCACCCAGAACGGCCTGCTCTGCATCTACTGAATAGGGCTGGTTTATACCTGCGCCCTCAAGTGCAACTTGCAGCTGGTCCATAAATTATTCCTCTACAGTAACTGTGATTTTTGCATGGATTTCCGGATAGATTTTAACTTCGCAGTCCACGCGTGAAAATGTTTTGATGTCTTTCATAACAAGTTTTTTCTTGTCGATATCAATTTTCAGCTGTGCTTTGATGGCTGCTGCAACGTCCTTTGTTGTAACAGCGCCGAAAAGTTTGCCTTCTTTGCCGGCTTTTGCCTTGATTGTGATTTCCTTGCCGTCAATTTTTGCTTTCAGTTCATTGGCAGCCTTGATTTCTTCCTGTTTGTGGTGTGCCTTTGCACTTTCTTTTGTTTTAACTTCTGCCATTACAGCATTTGTGGCTTCCTTTGCCAGTTTTCTTGGAAAGAGGAAGTTCCTTGCATAGCCGTCAGACACTGTAACAACTGTGTCTTTCTTGCCTATATCTTTAACATCCTGTAAAAGTAATACTTTCATCTGTATTCTCCTTTTTGTTCAATATCAGTATATTTTACAATTATTTTTTGTAATTGTCTATGCTCTCTTTGATTTTTTCCTTTGCCTCTTCAAGGGTGATGCCCTTCAGCTGTGCACCGGCCATGGTGAGATGACCGCCGCCGCCCAGGTATTCCATAAGCACCTGAACGTTGATTTCCCCAAGGCTGCGGGCAGAAATACTGATGGTATCATCAAATTTCACCGCCACTACAGAGCCCAGGACGCCGTCCAGTGTCAGCAGGTCATTGGCCGCCTGCGGCACAGCCACATAGAGGTCACGGGAAATGTTTTCCGCCAGGGAAACAGCTACATCCTTGTAGATAAATGCGCCGTTTACCAGATTGCTCTTTGTAAGATATACGTCCTTCGGCACACTGAACAGACGCTGCACCTCTGTGGATACAGCACCCTGTCTGCGCAGCCAGGCAGCTGCTTCAAAGGTGCGCACACCTGCTTTTTCCGCAAAATTGCGTGTGTCCAGCATAATGCCTGCCAGCATAGCTTCAGCCACAATCTGTCTGATTTTGTATCCTGCAGGAACTATGTAAGGCAGCAGCTCTGTAACAAGCTCTGATGCAGAGGATGCGTAAGGTTCATGATAGGAAACCACGGTATCGTTTATATAGTCCACCATACGGCGGTGATGGTCGATAACCACCTTGCGGGCGCATTTGTTCACTATGTCCGCACTTTCTGTCATGCGGGCTGTATGGGTATCCACCACTATCAGAAGTGTGTTGCCGCCCATAACATAAGGTGCGGCTTTTTCCGGAGTTATAAAAAGCTCTTCATAACCCGGTGTATTTCTCACTTTGTCTATCAGATTGTAGGCAAGGGTGATATCATCACGGACGATAATATACGGTCTTTTGCCAAGGCTTTCCACCGCTGCTGCCACGCCCACAGCGGAGCCGATGGCATCAAGGTCTGAATTGGAGTGGCCCATAATAAGGATAATATCGCTCTGCTGTATAACATCGCGCAGGGCCTTTGCCACGATACGGCTGCGGACCTTGCTGCGTTTTTCAACACTTGGCAGAACGCCGCCGAAAAATTCATAGCCTTCTGTGCTTTTGATAACAGCCTGGTCGCCCCCACGGCCCAGGGCCATATCCAGCGCCTGGCGTGCCAGCATATCATTTTCTGCAAAACCGCTGCCGCTGCGGCCCACACCTATGGACAGTGTAACCATATCCTGCTCAAGGTTTCTGGCCTTTGTAAGGATTTCAAACCTGTTGTCATAGAAAGTGGAGAAATATCTTTCTTCCAGTATGATGTGGTATCGGCTGGAACCCACTTTGGTGGAAATGCCGTGTGCATTGTTGGCGGCGTCCTCTATCAGCTGGTCAAGGTCTGCCATAATCTGTGCGCGCTTGCTTTCCTTCAGTTCCTTAAGAACTTCATCGTATGTGTCCACAATAATCTGGATGATAACCGGTCTGGTAAGGTGAAATTCCCTTGCTTCCCATTTAAGGTCTGTATCATCCATAAAGTAGCACACCCACAGACTGTCGTCTTCAGATGCTTTTGCCGCAAAAACTGTATATTCGCGGTTGTTCACAATAATGTTCATGCCGTCTTTTGACGTTGCGGTTTCCAGTGTGAAATCCGGCACCACTTTTGAAAGAGGTGCAAGATAGCAGTCGCTGTCCAGAAGAATATCCCCGCGGAAGGCATTGTTGTACCATACGATACTGCCTTTGTTCACAATGGCCACCGGCAGGCTGAGATTTTCAAAACTGAGCTGCTGGCGTGCAGACTGTTTGCCATAGCCGAAAAACACACCGCGGATAATCCTGCGCACTGCGTGTGCATTTGACATTATAACAATAATTACCAGTGCTGCACCGGCCATACACATAGGGATATATTTTTTGTCCCGGACACCCAGCATTGCGGCAAAACCCACAGACAGAACTGTGAGTATCGCCATCATAAGGTCTGTGCCCCAGAATTTATTTTTCATAAAAACACCCTGTTTCTTTTCCGGATAATATCCGGTTTATAATCAAACTTCCATAACTATAGGAAGCACCATAGGACTTCTCTTTGTCTTTCTGTAAAGCACCTGTGATACCTGGTCGCGGATTTTTGCCTTGATAACAGTCCAGTCCTGGTAATCGTAGGATTCGTATTTTTCGATTACCTGGCGTGCTGCAAGGCGTGCCTCACTGATAAGGCCTTCACTTTCCTTTACATATACAAAACCGCGGGAAACAATGTCCGGGCCGCTGAGCAGGCGGCCTGTGGCAGAATCCACAGTGAACACCACAACCACAATGCCGTACTGTGACAGATGGCGGCGGTCACGGAGAACCACACTGCCTACATCGCCTACGCCCAGGCCGTCAACCAGCACCTGGCCGGCTGTAACTGTTTCTTCCACTGTGATGCCGTTTACATTGATTTTCAGCACTTCACCCGTATTTGCCATAATGATGTTTTCCACAGGTACACCCACGTTTTCCGCTACCATTGCATGACGCTTAAGGTGTTTGTATTCGCCGTGGACCGGCATGAAATACTGTGGCTTTACAAGATTGAGCATCAGTTTCAGTTCTTCCTGATAGGCGTGGCCTGAAACGTGCACATCATACATTGATTCATAAATTACAGTTGCACCCAGTTTCATAAGACCGTTTACAACCTTTGTAACCATTTTTTCATTGCCCGGAATAGGTGTGGCAGAAATGATGATAAAGTCTGCAGGGCCTATGGAGAACTGTCTGTGTGTGCCGCCGGCCATTCTGGAAAGTGCAGAAAGAGGTTCGCCCTGGCTGCCGGTTGTGATAAGCACAACCTGGCCCGGTTCATAGTCCTTTACCTTTTCCGGCTCAATCATAACTGTTTCCGGCACTGTGAGATAGCCCAGGTCAAAGGCCATCTGGATATTGTTTATCATACTGCGGCCGGACACAGCCACCTTGCGGCCGTGTTTGACAGCAAGGTCAAGAATCTGCTGTATGCGGTATATATTTGAGGCAAAAGTAGCTATTATGATACGTTTGCCTGCTGCCTTTTCAAAAAAGCCTTCAAAGCTGCGACCCACAGTTTTTTCACTGGCGGAAGAACCGCGGCGCTCTGCATTTGTAGAGTCTGCCAGAAAAGCCAGCACTCCCTTGCGGCCGTATTCTGCAAAGGTGGCAAGGTCTGTGGTTTCGCCCTGTGGCGGTGTGTAGTCTATTTTAAAGTCACCTGTGGTCACAACTGTTCCTGCAGGGGATTCGATTGCCAGACCAACTGCATCCGGGATAGAGTGGTTTACGTGGATAGGCACCACTGT
>JAFQAF010000044.1 GCA_017400025.1 Oscillospiraceae bacterium | reverse complement strand
CTTGGGCTGTTTTTATAATTTCTGTAAAAATTGCACTGCCGATACCCAATCCCCAGTATTCTTCCAGTAGTGCGATGCCTATGCCTGCTTTGTGGCGGGTTTTGATTCTGCTGTTGAAAGAAACCTGCCCCGTGCCTGCTATTCTGCCGTCAACAATAACAGTGAACATCTTGTCATTTGGGCTTTCAATCATTCTGTTGATAAAATTCAGCTGTTTTTCAATGGTGTAATCAGCCATTTCTTCCGGGTACTGCATCAGATAATCTGTCTGTCCCAGAGTTTTTATTCTGAAAGCCAGCATTTCTGCCGCATCAGCTATCTGTGCTGTGCGCAGAGTGCATTTCCTGCCGTATTTCAGTCTTATTTCAATAGGTTCAAAATACATATTATATCTCCCTGTCCATATCCCTGTACTGCACAGCTTCAAGGATATGCATTTCGTTTATCATTTCCTGTCCGTCCAGGTCAGCAATTGTTCTTGCCACCTTCAGCACCTTGTCATAACTGCGGGCAGACAGGTTCATATTGTCAAACACCCTTTTCAGTATCTGTGTGCCCTTTGAGGTTACCTTCTGTTTTTTCACCGTCATAGGAGAAACATTCCACTCCTCCCATATGGCGGTCAAATATTTCTGTCAGTTTTTCTTTGTCCGGTATGGAAACTTTGTCTTCAAACAGCAGCGCCATTGTGAAAATCAGCCCGTTGTTTTCGTCTTTTTTGCTCAGGTCCTGCTGCAGCACTTCAGTTTTTTGTTCTTCCGGCTTCTGCCGTTCTGTATTTTGTTTTTTCTTTTTCCAGAATGCCATCTGTGTTCCCTCGTATTACAGATAATTTGTGTAATGGGCAGTTATTTGCTGTATATGCAGATATCAGCCCTCTCTGTCAGAATTGCGGTAGCTTACCGCCTCCAGAATATGTATTTCCTCTATCAGACGGCTGCCGTCCAGGTCTGCTATTGTGCGGGCGACCTTCAGCACCTTGTCATAGCTGCGTGCGGAAAGATTCAGCGACTGGAACACCTTTTTCATCACCTGTGTGGCTTTTGGTGAGGTGCGGCAGAATTTTGCCATATACTTTGAGGGAATGTTGCTGTTGGTCTCAAAGCCCAGCCCGGCATATCTTTCTGCCTGCAGTGCTCTGGCTCTCTTTACTCTTTCCAGTATATCTGCGCTGTGTTCGGCTTCTTCTTCATTGGTCAGGTCTTCCCAGTTCACATCTTCCAGACGGACGTGCAGGTCGATTCTGTCCAGCATCGGCCCGCTTATCCTGTTGGCGTAGCGCTGCCTTGCAGTGGCAGAGCAGGTACAGCTGTGGTTTTCACAGCCGTAATAGCCGCAGGGGCAGGGGTTCATTGCCGCCACCAGCATTATGTTGCTGGGGTAGGTCCGGCTGTAGGTGACGCGGGATATTGTCACCACGTTGTCCTCCAGTGGTGCTCGCAGTGCCTCCAGTACATCCTTGTGGAACTGGGGAAATTCGTCCAGAAACAGCACGCCGTTGTTTGCCAGGGATATTTCACCCGGCTTTGCGCTGGTGCCGCCACCGGTCAGTGCGGCGGCGGATACAGTGTGGTGCGGCGCACGGAAGGGGCGTTTTGTTATCAGACCGCCGTTTTTGCCTATCAGCCCGCTTATGGAGTAAAGCTTTGTGGTCTGTATGGCTTCTTCCTTTGTGAGAGGGGGCAGTATGGAGGGCATTCTTTTTGCCAGCATGCTTTTGCCTGCACCCGGCGGACCCACCATCAGTATAGTGTGGCCGCCGGCAGCGGCTATTTCCAT
>JAFQAF010000043.1 GCA_017400025.1 Oscillospiraceae bacterium | reverse complement strand
TTTTAATACCGTTGCGTTTCAGGAATGCTGCTGTACCGGCTGTAGCTTCGATGTTGAAGCCCAGGTTGTAGAAACGTCTTACCAGTGGCAGTGCGCGCTGTTTGTCTTTGTCAGCCAGTGTTACAAATACTGTGCCGAAATTCTGCACTTTGATACCGGAAGCCTGCAGTGCTTTGTACAGTGCACGGTTCAGGGATTTATCGTAACCGATTGCTTCACCAGTGGATTTCATTTCAGGTGACAGGTAAGCGTCAAGACCACGGATTTTTGAGAATGAGAATGTAGGTGCTTTTACATAGTAGCGTTTTGCAGGTTCCTGCATATATGTGCCGTAGCCCAGTTCTTTCAGGCTGTAGCCCAGCATTACTTTAGTAGCAATGTTGGCCATTGGTACGCCTGTTGCTTTGGACAGGAATGGTACTGTTCTGGAAGAACGAGGGTTAACTTCGATTACATATACATTGTTGAATTCGTCAACGATGAACTGAATGTTGAACAGACCTTTAATGCCGATGCCCAGACCCAGACGAACTGTGTAGTCGATGATTGTCTGTTTTACAGATTCAGGTACTGTGTATGCTGGGTATACAGAGATAGAGTCACCGGAGTGAATGCCTGTTTCTTCAACGTGTTCCATAATACCAGGGATGAATACATCCTTGCCGTCACAGATAGCGTCTGTTTCCAGCTCTTTACCGATGATGTATTTGTCAACCAGAACCGGCTGGTCTTCGTCTACAAGAACAGCTGTCTGCAGGTATTTTTTCAGGTCGTCATCAGAATGAACAATCTGCATTGCACGGCCGCCCAGAACATAGGAAGGACGTACAAGCACAGGGTAGCCGATTCTGTTTGCAACCTTGATACCGTCAGGAATGTTTGTAACAGCCTGTCCTTCCGGTTCAGGAATGCCCAGTGTGTGCATGATTTTTTCAAAGCTGTCACGGTTTTCAGCTCTTTCGATAGCATCAACGTCTGTGCCCACAATGTTTACGCCCAGTTCTTTCAGGTCGTTTGCCAGGTTGATAGCTGTCTGGCCGCCCAGGGAAACGATAACGCCGTCCGGTTTTTCCATATCGATAACGTTCATTACGTCTTCAACTGTCAGCGGTTCAAAGTACAGCTTGTCAGCTGTTGTATAGTCTGTGGAAACTGTTTCAGGGTTGTTGTTGATGATGATGGCTTCATAGCCTGCTTCCTTGATAGCCCATACAGCGTGAACTGTGGAGTAGTCAAATTCAACACCCTGGCCGATTCTGATAGGGCCGGAACCGAGAACCAGAATCTTTTTCTTGTCTGTGATAATGCTTTCGTTTTCACCGTGGTAGCAGGAGTAGAAGTATGGTACATAGTCCTGCTGATGTTCAACGTTGTCAACGATGCGGTAGATTGGCATTACGCCGTTTTCTTTTCTGAAGCGGAACAGGTCAAGTTTGTCCATGCCCCATACTTTTGCGATGTAGCTGTCGGAAAAGCCCATATCTTTAGCTTTTCTCAGAACTTCCACGTCTTTTACGTTTTCAGCCAGAACTTTTTCGTATTCAACAACTTCGCGCAGCATCTGCACAAATTCGATAACGATTTTTGTGGAATCTGCGATTTCTTCGTTTGTTGCACCCTTTCTGATTGCTTCGCACAGTGCAAACAGTCTTTCGTCTGTAGGTGTAACGATTTCTGTCATAAGGTCTTCCAGTGACCAGTCTTTGAATTTTTTCATTTCAAAGTGGTCAACGCCGATTTCCAGACCGCGTACTGCCTTCAGCATGATTTCCTGTACAGACTGGCCCAGGGACATAACTTCACCTGTTGCCTTCATCTGTGTGGACAGCTGTTTGGAAGCGGATGTGAATTTATCAAATGGGAAACGTGCAACTTTTGCTACCTTGTAGTCGATTGCAGGTTCGATGGATGCAGGGATACCGCTGATATCGATTTCGTCCAGTGTAAGACCTACAGCGATTTTTGCTGTAACACGTGCGATTGGGTATGCTGTAGCTTTGGAAGCCAGAGCGGAAGAACGGGATACACGTGGGTTGATTTCGATGAGATAGTATTCCATTGTGCCCGGTTTCAGAGCAAACTGTACGTTACAGCCGCCTGCAATTTCCAGATGGCGAAGAATTTTCAGAGCAGATGCTTTCAGCATTGCTTTCTGTTCTTCTGTGATTGTCTGGCAAGGTGCAAATACGATGGAGTCACCTGTGTGAACGCCAACAGGGTCAAAGTTTTCCATATCGCAGATAGCGATTGCTTTGTCTGTTGCATCACGCATTACTTCAAATTCGATTTCCTGATAGCCTTTTACTGATTTTTCAACCAGAACCTGATGTACAGGAGACAGGGACAGGGCGTGTTCGATTTTTACAAGGAATTCTTCTTCGTTGTCTGCAAAGCCGCCGCCTGTGCCGCCAAGTGTAAATGCAGGACGGAGAACTACAGGATAGCCGATAGTTGCAGCAGCTTTCACGCCGTCTTCAACGGATGTAACGATTTCTGAAGGGATAACAGGTTCGCCCAGTTCTTCACACATGTTTTTGAACAGTTCTCTGTCTTCAGCTTTTTTGATGGATTCGATTTTTGTGCCCAGCACTTCAACCTGACATTCATCCAGAACGCCTTTTTCACCCAGCTGTACGCACAGGTTCAGGCCTGTCTGGCCGCCAAGACCCGGAACGATTGCATCAGGTCTTTCAAAACGGATAATTCTGGCCACATATTCAAGTGTAAGCGGTTCCATATACACTTTGTCAGCCATTTTTGTATCTGTCATGATAGTGGCAGGGTTAGAGTTGATAAGAACAACTTCATAACCTTCTTCTTTCAGAGCCAGGCAAGCCTGTGTACCTGCATAGTCAAATTCAGCAGCCTGACCGATTACGATAGGGCCGGAGCCTATCACCAGAATTTTCTTAATATCTTTTCTCTTTGGCATAAATTTTTTAGGGCGTTGTGATTTTCGCCTTTAACCTCCCTGCTTTATATCATTTGTCTGTAAATTTATTGTATACAACCTTGCCGTCATAAACGGTAAAGAGTACGTCGCCTGTAAGTTTCACCCCTTCAAAAGGTGTGAATTTGCCCAGTGACCGGAAATCTGCCGGGTCAACTGTCCACTGTTTTTCTCTGTCCACCAGAGTGAAGTCGGCTTTTTCGCCGATTTTTATGCCGTATGGCAGCCCGAAGATTTTTCTCGGGTTGATTGCCATGATTTCCACCAGCTTTTCAAAGCTGATATGGCCGGCATTTACCATATATGTGTTGATTGCGCCGAAGCTTGTTTCCAGACCAACCACACCCATATTTGATTTTTCCAGACCTTTTGTCTTTTCCTCCTCGGAATGGGGTGCGTGGTCTGTGGCAATCACTTCGATTGTGCCGTCCTTGATACCTTCAATCAGTGCATCGCGGTCAGCGGCGCTTCTGATAGGCGGGTTCATCTTCCAGCGGCCGTGTTCCTGCAGGTCCATATCGCAGAATGCCAGATAGTGCGGGCCTGTTTCGCAGGTTACAGGCAGGCCTTTTGCCTTTGCCTGTCTTACTATATCCACTGTTTCCTTTGTGGAAATATGGCACACATGGTACTGCACACCGGCTTTTTCCACCAGGGCAACGTCACGTTTCACCTGGCCCCATTCGCTTTCAGAGCAGATGCCGCGGTGGCCGTGAAGCTTTGCATATTCACCGTCGTGGATGTAGCCGCCCAGCAGCAGGCTTTCATCCTCGCAGTGGGCCACAATCGGTTTGCCGTTTTTCTTTGCATTTTCCATTGCCTGCAGCATCATTTCTTCCTGCTGGATGCCTTTGCCGTCATCAGAGAAGGCAAAGCATTTTTCTGCCAGGGCATCAAAATCAACCAGCTGCTGCCCCTTTTCCCCCAGAGTGATGGAAGCATACGGCAGCACTTTTATCACTGCGCTTTCATCAATGATTTTCTGTTCGGCCATCAGGTTTTCCACTGTGTCCGGAACAGGGTTAAGGTTCGGCATGCTGCACACCAGTGTGAAGCCGCCTTTAGCTGCTGCCGCTGTGCCTGTTGCAATGGTCTCTTTATAAGAAAAACCGGGTTCACGCAGATGCACATGTACATCTGCGAAGCCCGGTAAAATATATAAATTCTCAACGTCAACAGTTGGAGTATCGATAGCATCGATACCCTGCTTTACATCGGCAACTATACCGTCTTTAACAAGAACGTCCGCTTTTTTCAGCTGGCCGTCAATGTATACTGTACCATTTTTCAGCAAAAGATTAAGCATAGTTGTTTCCTTTCTGTTTATGAATTTCACTTTTTTACACACACAAAATTCACTGCCGCTTTTTTACATTTTCTGTAATCAGATGCAATGAATATAGATGTATGTTGATGTGATAAAATTCAATAAATATTTATCTAATTTATTCTATCACATTTTCACACTTTTGGCTATTGTTTTATAGCCAAAAAATCACATAATTTTTTTGTGTAACAACACATTATTGCATAAGATAAGGGCAACGCTGTGTTTGCCCCTATCTGCTTTTACATATTAGTCTTTCAGTGCGCGTTCCACAACTGCCATTCTTACGAATACGCCGTTGGACATCTGCTTGAAGATTCTGCTCTTTGCACATTCCACACAGTCGTCATTGATTTCAACACCGCGGTTGAATGGTGCCGGGTGCATGATGATAGCGTGGTCTTTCATAGCTGCCACTCTTTCAGCGTTGAGGCCGAACTGTTTGTTGTAGTCTTCCTTTGTCATAACCATTTCGCTGGACAGTCTTTCGTGCTGGATTCTCAGCAGCATGATAACATCCATTTCTTTTACAGCTGTGTCAAAGTCGATGTAGTTCAGGCCGTCTTCCTTGAATTCGTCCGGACCGGATGTGTAAACTTCCATGCCCAGTCTTTCCATAACTTCAATGTTTGTATGTGCTACGCGGGAGTGGATAACGTCGCCCACGATGCAGATTTTCAGGCCTTCAAATTTGCCGAATTCCTGTCTGATTGTCAGCAGGTCCAGCAGGGACTGTGTTGGGTGGTTGCCTGTGCCGTCACCGCCGGACATGATTGGCATATTGATGCCTTCCAGCTGTTTGTAGTATTCGTTTTCGCTGTGGCGGATGATAGCGCCGTCCATGCCCAGTGCTTCAAAGACTTTTACTGTGTCATAGAAGGTTTCGCCTTTTTTCATGGAGGAAACTGCTGTGTTGAATGTGATTACCTGGCCGCCCAGACGCATTACAGCTGTTGTAAAGGAGTTCTGTGTTCTTGTGGATGGTTCAAAGAACAGGCTTGCAATGATTTTGCCTTTTGCGATGTCGCTTTTTTCGCCTTCTGCAAACTGCTGTGCGCGGTCGAGAATAGCATTGATTTCTTCTACGGAAAGGCTGGAAAGATTGAACAGATTTTTCACTTTTGGTTCCTCCTGATATATGTAATTAAATTTTATACAAAAATAGGCACACTGCCAAGAGCAGTGTGCCGGTGCCGTCTTGGCATTTCGACTTATTATATCAAAGGATATGTCAAAAAGCAAGAAAAAGTTTACCCCATGAAAACAGGTGTATTTTAGGCAAGTTACACAAATATATCACTTTCGCCCCTCTGCCGGCAGATTTACAACTTTGAACTGATATTATATAATTAATACAGATATATGAAAGGAGCGCCTTTATGGAAGAAAGACTGAATAAATTCAAAAGAAATTTTATAGTAAAACAATTTTGCACAGGTGTGTTTATCTTTATGTGGTTCTATCCTCTGGCATTCGGGCTTATAGACGAAAAACAGTGGTTCACTGCAGGGCTGATTGTTTTGGGAGTTATTATTGCAATAAGCCTCCTTACTGTTAAAAGAACAAAGGAAAAGCAGAAAGAAACCCTGCGAATTATGCCGCTGATTATCAGCATAAAGGATACCGTTGAAAGCCTGAAAAAAGAAAGACTGCTTTACAATGTAATTTATGTGATTATGTTCGCCTGCGGTCTGACTTTTGTACGAAGCGGCATACTCAGGCTGCCATCCTGTATAATGTTGGCCCTGAGCAGTCTTTTTATGGACTTTGCAAACCTTACAACACAGAAGATAAAATATCTTGAAAGCAGGCCGGAGGGGCTCTGATTTGCGGAGGAGATAAAATGAGTTACAGCTTTCAGCCCGGCGGGTATGACATTGCCGGAATGGAATTATTTTATAAAAACAAGGCCGCAGAGGGCCTGCATCTGAAAAACAGAGGGGTGTTTTTCTCCTCCTATGAGAAAGGGCGGCCGCGGGATATGGAATACCGTGTACAGCCCCTTTCAAAAAAAGGGTGGTTTTCCACTGGACTGGCAGAAGAAACAAAAAGCAGATACGCCGCAAAAGGCTGGGAATATGTATGCACCATGGGGCTTATTGCCATATTCCGTGCACCTGCCGGCAAAGCCGCTGAAGTGTACACAGACAGCGCAGATTATGCCGCTGCCCTTAAAGCCCTGGTAAAGGATGCCGTTTTCAGCATATTTTCCATACCTTTACTGGTGGCAGTTTGCATACTGCTCAGCAGAATATTTCACGACACCGGCCTGGCAGAAGCCTGGCTTGTATTTATGGGCAGTACCTGGGGGCTGCTGGGTGTGGTGGCAATAATACTTTCCTTTGAAATAAAGGAGATACTGGACGCCGTCAAACTGGTGGGCTTTTACCGCAGGGTGAAAAATGGCTTTGACACAGACCGCGGCAGTTATAAAGTCAGCCACTTTTCAGCCATAGCGGCCCGGGTGCTGTTTGCGGCAGGCCTGGCAGGGCTGGCAACAGTATATTTCAACAAGCCTTATCCCATGCCCTACAATTCTGACGGGGCCTACATCACCTTCCGGGATGCCGGCATATACGGTGAGCAGACCGCCTTTATGGACCAGGACTGCACTGTGACACATTATGTGTCCCCTTTTGCAGAATACTGGGACACCTTTGAACATATAGACGGCAAAGACAGGTGGATGTACCAGGAAATTATGGTGCTGAAAAACACAGCCTGGGTAGACACCACTGTGAAGGCTTTTATTGAAACCGCCACTTTTGCAGATGAAGAAGAGGATTTCAGCCGGATTGACGTGCCGGGTATGGACAGGGTGCTGTACAGCGGCGGGCTGGAATGCATAGCCGTGAAAGGCAACAGGGTGGCATACATCACATCAATTTTTGACAGTCCCCGGCAGCTGGAAATGATACTGGCTGCTCTGGCTGAAAAATGGGAAAACAGCTGACGGAACAGCTGTTCCCGGATTAAAAATACTTTCAGAAGGACAATATATGAACTACAGACCGGATAAATACGGCAACAAAATATCCGCACTGGGCTTTGGCTGTATGCGCCTGCCCCAGACTGCCGGCATAATAAACAAAGCCGAGGCAGAAAAGCAGATAATGGCGGCGTACAAGGCAGGTGTAAACTATTTTGACACTGCCTATATCTACCCGGGCAGCGAAAGTGCCATAGGGGAAATATTTGAAAAAAAAGGCATAAGAAAGGATATAAACATAGCCACAAAACTGCCCCACTATCTGATAAAAAGCCGTGAAGGTGCAGAAAAGCTGTTCAGCGAAGAGCTGAAGCGCCTGCGCACAGACTACATAGACTATTATCTGATGCATATGCTGGGGGACGTGGCTGCCTGGGAAAAACTGAAAGCAATGGGTATTGAGGACTGGATAGCCGAAAAAAAGGCCGGCGGCCGGATAAGACAGATAGGCTTTTCCTACCACGGCAACAGCGATATGTTCTGCCAGCTGATTGACGCTTACGACTGGGATTTCTGCCTGATACAGTACAACTATATGGACGAAAACACCCAGGCCGGCAGAAAAGGGCTGGAATATGCCCACAGCAAAGGCATACCGGTATTTATAATGGAGCCTCTCCGCGGCGGCAAGCTGGTGAACAAGCTGCCGGAGGAAGCAAAGAAAATATTTGCAGGCCACAGCCTGCAGTACACCCCGGCACAGTGGGCCTTCCGCTGGCTGTACAATCAGCCCCAGGTCACCTGTGTACTGAGCGGTATGAACAGTATGGAAATGGTGCTGGACAACATAAACACGGCCTCCGCCGCCCGGGTGGGCCGGCTGACAGAAGCTGATGAAAAAATGCTGAAAGAGGTAGTGGCCGCCATCAACAGCAAAATGAAGGTGGGCTGTACCGGCTGCGGCTACTGTGTGCCCTGCCCTGCCGGCGTGGATATACCCGGCAGTTTTGCGACATACAACCGCTGCTATACCGAAAGCCGCTTTTGGGGGCTGGTGGAATATACAACGAACACCGCCCTGCGCAAGGAGTCCTCTGCGGCATCAGAATGCATAGGCTGCGGTAAATGCGAAAGACACTGCCCGCAGGCAATAGAGATAAGAAAAGAGCTGAAAAACGTGGAAAAACACATGGAAGTACCGCTGTACCGCTTTGTGAGAAAAGCGGTGGAAAAGCTGCATCTCTTCGGATAGAAGCAAAGGTATTTTACACTTTTCACCTTTATGTCACACACAGAAACACCCTGCAGGGTGTTTTTTGTTTTATAGACAAGTGCCTTTGTAAAATTTTATGCAATATCACAAAAAAATAAATGAAAAAAACATCTGCATATATGATAAAATAAAAGTGTATGCAGGCGTGAGGTAATATGAAAGAAAGATATATTTTACATTGTGACTGCAACGGTTTTTTTGCATCGGTTGAACTGCTGAAGCACCCTGAACTGGCGTATCTGCCGGTGGCGGTAGGCGGTGACAGCGAAACAAGGCACGGCATAGTGCTGGCAAAAAACGAGGCAGCGAAAAAATACGGTGTGAAAACAGCTGAAACACTGTGGCAGGCA
This sequence comes from Oscillospiraceae bacterium, assembly GCA_017400025.1. The sequence goes on along the minus strand of JAFQAF010000043.1, from coordinate 7,260 downwards.
AGAAAGAAATGCCCGGAGCTTGTAGTATTGCCGCCGCACCACAGCGAATACACACGATACAGCAAAATAATAAACGGAATATACACACAGTACACAGACCTGGTGGAGCCTTTCGGAATTGACGAAAGCTGGCTGGATGTGACAAACACCTACAGGCTGTTTGCAGACAGTCCCCGGCAGCTGGCGGATATGCTGCGCCGGCGAGTGAAATATGAAACAGGGCTGACAATATCTGTAGGCGTAAGCTTCAACAAGATATTTGCAAAGCTGGGCTCTGACTACAAAAAGCCGGATGCCACCACAGTGATAGACCGTGAAAACTATAAAGAAATTGTATGGCCCCTGCCGGTGCAGGACCTGATATATGTGGGCAAAAGCACACAGACTGCCCTGAACGAAATAGGTGTGTACACCATAGGCCAGCTGGCACAGATGCCGCCACAACTGCTGGAGGGCAGGTTCGGCAAACACGGCACACAGCTGTACCGGTATGCAAACGGGCTGGAAGACAGCCCGGTGGAAAGCTATTATGCACAAAAAGAGGTAAAAAGCATAGGCAGCGGAAACACCTTCAGCCGCAATCTGACAGGTATGGCAGATATACGCCCGGCACTGATGAGCCTGCGGGAAGATGTGGGTATGCGCCTGCGAAAGCACGGAATGTATGCAAACGGGGTGCAGCTGACAATACGAGACCCGGATTTTTACACATTTTCCCGCCAGATGAAGGTGCCCTCCACCGACGTGACCCGGGATATATACAAATCGGCCCTGCAGCTGTTTGAAAAGAACTATTCGCCCCAAAAGCCTGTCCGCGCACTGACGGTGACAGCCATAGACCTGGAAAAGGAAAAAAGAGTGGCACAGCTTTCACTTTTTGAAGAAAAGGCTGTGGAAAACCGGGACAAGGGCGAAAAACTGCAGGCGGCAATAGACCGGATAAGAGGCAAATACGGCAACTCTTCCCTGCAGAGTGCCACCATTATGACATCCACGCTGACAAAGAAGCCAAAGCAGAACCCCTTTGGTGACAAGCCGGACAGAATGAAAAGCTGGGACGTGGAAAAATAAGTAACTTTAGCTGAAAACAGCTTACAATACAAGGAGGACTATATGTTTAAACTGATTAAAAACGGCCATGTTTATTCCCCTGAAGACCTGGGTGTGAAGGATATTCTTCTGTGGGAAGACAGAGTAATCAAAATCGGCGAAGGGCTGAAAATTCCTGAAGGCTTTGAAGGCCAGGAATTTGACGTAACCGGCAAAATCATCATCCCTGGTATCGTTGATACACACGTTCATATCACAGGCGGCGGCGGTGAAGGCGGCTTTACCACAAGAACAAGCGAAATCACCTTTGAAGAAATTGCAGAAGCAGGCGTTACAACACTGGTAGGCGTTCTGGGTACAGACGGCTACGCACGCAGAGTGGAAGACGTGCTGGTAAAATGTATGGCGCTGAGAGAAGAAGGCTTTGACTGCTACTTCCTGACAGGCAGCTACACATTCCCTATCACAACAATGCGCGGCAGCGTGGCTGAAGACATTATCTTCAACGAATACTGCCTGGGCACAGGCGAAGTGGCACACTGTGACCACCGCGGCAGTCTGATGAGATATGAAGAATTCACAAGACTGGCAGCAGACACAAGAAACGGCGCACGTCTGGCCGGTCTGAAAGGTGTTCTGAACATCCATCTGGGCAACTATCCAAACCCTGCTGATTTCTTTATAAAAGCCTGTGAAGAAGACATCACATTCCGTCCGCTGATTGTTCCTACACACGTTACAAGAAAATATGATGTATTTGACAGCTGCCTGAAGTTCCTTGAATACGGCGGCCAGATTGACATCACAGCAGGTTCTGACGGCGATGCAAGCCAGAAATCCTACGGTTCTGTGGAAGGTCTGGAAATCATCTACAAAAAATACGGCACTCTGGACAGAGTTACAATGACATCTGACGGCAACGGCTCCGCACCAATCTGGGACGAACTGGGCAACATGATAGGCATGGGCAAAGGCTCTTCCAAAGTTCTGCTGGCTGACCTGAAGAAAGCCACAAAACGCGGCGTTATCCCATTTGAAGAAACACTGCGCACAATGACAACTATCCCTGCACAGGTTTACGGCCTGAAAAACTCTGCAGGTACAATTGTTGAAAACGGCACAGCCAACTTTGCTGTTTTGGACGAAAACCTGGACCTTGTGGAAACAATCCTCAACGGCAAACTGGTTTGGATGAAAGGCAAAGGCGTGGTAAAATAATCACATCGTTTTATATAAAGAAAGCACCCGGCGGGTGCTTTCTTTTCTGTTCCTATGGTATATGTCCGCTTTTTCTGCTATAATAATGCCAGAACAATTTTCTGCGAGGTATATTATGGTTAATCTGGGCAATGACTGGGACAAGGTGCTGGAGGGCGAGTTTGAAAAAGAGTATTATCTGAAGCTGCGCCAGTTTCTGAAAGAGGAATACACATACCACACCGTGTATCCCAATATGTATGATATATTCAATGCACTGAAATACACCGCCTACAGCGATGTAAAGGTGGTAATCCTGGGGCAGGACCCATACCACGGGCCAAACCAGGCCCACGGGCTGTCCTTTTCTGTACAGAAGGGCATAATGCCGCCGCCTTCACTGGTAAACATCTATAAAGAGATAGAAAATGAATTCGGCGTGCAGATGCCGAAAAACTACGGCTGCCTGACCAAGTGGGCAAAGCAGGGCGTACTGCTGCTGAACACCACGCTGACTGTCCGTGCTCACAATGCCAACAGCCACAAGGATGCCGGCTGGCAGATTTTTACAGACAATGTGATAAAGAAGCTGAACGAAAGGGAAAAACCGGTGGTATTCCTGCTGTGGGGCAGCCACTCCATAAAGAAAAAAGCTCTGATTGACGAAACAAAGCACCTGGTGCTGACAAGCGTGCACCCCAGCCCGCTTTCTGCCTACAGAGGCTTTTTCGGCTGCGGCCACTTTAAAAAGGCCAATGATTTTCTGGCAGGCTGCGGCGAAACACCGATAGACTGGACCGTGCAGGAGGAATAACGGATGGATAAAATCCTTTTTATTGCCGTCTGTCTTTTTATGGCAGGCGTAGGGATATTTTCTGTTATTGACCCGGGAAAGGTGTGGGAAATCCAGCATATGCTGTCCACAAAAGGCGGCGAACCCACTGATTTTTACATAGCCTCCACAAGGCTGAGGGGTATAATTTATATCATAGCGGCGGCTGTATTTATATTTATAATACTTTTTATGTACTGACATATAAAAAGAACATAAACTGGAAAACCCCGGTACTTTACCAGTACCGGGGTTTTCCGTATATTTTACAGAGAGAGGAAATAGCAAATCATAGCACTTCGCCCAGGAATTCCTGTGTACGTCTGTGCTGTGGGTTGTCAAATACCTGCCGTGGAGTACCTTCCTCCAGAATAATACCGCCGTCCATAAACAGCACACGGTCGGATACCTCTCGGCAGAAACCCATCTCGTGAGTAACTATAACAATTGTCATCCCGCTTTCCGCAAGGGAGCGGATAACGCGCAGTACGCCCTTTACCATGTCAGGGTCAAGGGCACTGGTAGGTTCGTCAAAAAGCATAACCTTGGGCTCCATAGCCAGGGCACGCACTATTGCCAGGCGCTGTTTCTGGCCGCCGGAAAGCCTGCGGGGATATTCGTTCCGTTTGTCCTCCATACCTACTGTGCGCAGCAGTTCCATTGCCCTGGCCTCGGCTTCCCGCTTCGGCACTTTCTTTTCCAGCATAGGGGCAAGGGTGATATTCTGCAGTACAGTCAGATTTGGGAACACATTGAAATGCTGGAACACCATGCCCATTTTCTGCCTGTGCAGGTCTATGTTTATGCCTTTTGCGGTGATTTCCTCACCGTCAAAATAAATTGTGCCGCCGTCCGGTGTTTCCAGCAGGTTGAGGCAGCGCAGGAATGTGCTTTTGCCGCTGCCGGAAGGGCCTATCACAGACACCACTTCACCCTGGCGTACAGTCTGGTTTATACCTTTCAGCACCTGAAGAGAGCCAAAGCTTTTTGTCAGGTTTTCCACTTTAATCAATACATCAGTCACTTTCAGCCAGCCTCCTTTCATAAACACCCAGCAGCAATGTGAGGGTCCAGGTCATCATAAGATAGATAATGCCCACTATCATAAGGGCAGGTATAGGCTTGTAGGTGGCTGTCTGGACTGTGCGCCAGCTGGTCATCAGCTCGCCGATAAAGAATGTGCTGGCCAGGGATGTGTTTTTCAGCATAAAGATAAACTGGTTGCCTATGGCCGGCAAGATGTTTTTTATGGCCTGCGGCAGGATGATGTAGCGCATCATATATGAATTGCGGATGCCCAGGCTTTTTGCGGCTTCCGTCTGGCCGTAGTCCACGGCCTGTATGCCTGCACGGATAATCTCTGCAATGTAGGCAGAGCTGTTTACCACCAGGGCCACTATGATGCTGGTTCTTTCAGACATATTCACGCCCAGCAGCTTTGGCAGCCACAGCCAGAAAAAGTACATCTGCAGCAGGATAGGTGTGCCGCGTATGATTTCTATATAAAGATAGGCCACTGCGTTCAGCAGTCTGTTTCTGCCCATCTTGAGAAAGGTTATCACTGTGCCCAGAACTGTGCCCAGTGCCACAGTGATAACTGTAAGTATAAGTGTCCATTTTATACCCTCGACAAATACATAACTGTATTTGCCGAGGATAGCGATTATATCTTGTATCATTTTTTGTTTCTCCACAGATTACAGGCCAAGGGATGCTGCATAATCGGAATATTCGTCGTACCACTGTGCATAAACGCCGCTGGCCACAACTTCGTCGATAATTGCGTTGATGGCATCTGTCAGTTCGTCTTCGCCTTTTTTCATACCGATTCTTGTGCCGCCCCATTCTTTGTTTTCTTCAAATTTGAAGCCGTTCACAATATTCACTTCAGGGTTTGCTTCAGAGTAAAGACGACCGTTGCCTATAAAGCAGGCTGCCAGGTCTGCCTTGCCTTCCTGAACCATAAGGAAAGAATCTGTCATGGATGAAACGTATTTGAGTTCCTTGTACTGAGGAATCTGTTCCATTACATAATCCTGCTGGAGAGAGCCCTGCTGTACAACGATAACAGCATCTTTCATTGATTCTGCTGTGGAATATTTGTCCATATCTTCTGTTCTGCACAGCATGCCATAGCCTTCTGTGTCTTCATCAAAGTAATAGCCTTTGGAAAGGTTCATTGCCTCTGCCCTGTCCGGTTTGTAGGCAAGGGCGGAAATGGCCAGGTCATATTTGCCTTCTGCCACGGAGGAAAGCACCGCTGTGAATTCCAGAGGAACTATCTGCAGTTCCACACCAAGGCTGTCTGCAATGTACTGTGCCAGCTCAATGTCTGCGCCCACATACTGCCGTGATCCTTCCTTGGAAGGGTCTATAAATTCGTTTGGTGCAAAGTAAGGCTCTGTAGCCACTGTGATAACACCGCGGGCCTTTATTTCTTCCAGACGGTTTGTCTGTGCTGTTTCACCGCCGCCGCAGGCTGCCAGTGCAAAAGTGAGAATGATGGATAAAAATAATGCTGTAAGTTTTTTCATGGTTTGTACTCCTTTGTAGTAAGATAAATTTGATATATCCCAACTGCAATGATACAACCATGTAATATAAAACGCCCTCCGGGTGCAACAGCACCAAGAGGACGGCAAATACCGTGGTTCCACCTCTCTTTATTACCGCCTTGCGGCAGGTAACCTCATCGAGTACCAACATACTCTTTCGCGATAACGGGCGAAGGATCCGATTCAGTCTACTGAAGGTCAAAGCCTTGTTCGGTGAATAGCTCAAAGATGTGTTCAGCCTTAACTTCATAACCCCTTACACCGGCCGGGGTCTCTCTGCAAATCCATGTAAAGCCTACTATTTCTTATCAATGCTTTTGTGAGATGTATTAAATTTGAATACAGTGTACACCATACAAACCCAAATGTCAACCCACTGTTTACAGAAAAGCAGGTTTTGTCATTATTTTAACAAATCATTTTATCCTGCATCTTTCTTTTATAATGTGAATTTATATATTTTTTGTATTTTTTGTTAAATCGACAGCAAATATATTTATTTTTCACATAATTTGTTATATATTTATAACAGACTATACTTGTAAAGGTGACACATGGACACTATGTTTTTTTATACAGGCAATTTTTATACTTTTGCAGGGGCGGCAGCTGTACTTGTGCTGGCTGCCGGCAGTTTTCTGCGCTTTCAGAACACAAACCTGCGCACCAGCCGCTACACATACTCCTCCCCGGCCCTGCCGGCCGGTTTCTGCGGTTTCAGGCTGCGGCAGGTATCTGACTATCACAACACCGCAAGGCTGGAGAACAGGATAATAAACCGTATTCAGGCAGAAAAGCCGGATATAATCGTGATAACCGGGGACCTTATCGACTGCCGAAAACCGGATGTGCCTGCGGGTATTTCCCTGGCGGAAAAGCTGGTAAAAATTGCACCGGTATATATGGTCTGCGGCAACCACGAAGCAAAGCTGGCTGACCCGGAAAATGTGAAGCAGCAGCTGGCGGCCGCAGGTGTGAACATTATAGAAAACCGCAAAATCACACTGCACTGCGGCGGGGACAGCATAACCCTGCGGGGGCTGGCAGACCCACAGTCAATGGCAAAGGAAACCCACAGCGAAACAGACAGCCGGAAGCAGAGCTACCGCGGCTATGTGCTGGATTTTATGAAGGATACTCCGGGCTTTTCCCTTGTGCTGGCCCACAGGCCGGAGTTTATCCACACCTACCGTGACAGCGGCATAAACCTGGCGCTGGCCGGTCACGCCCACGGCGGGCAGTTTGGCATACCTTTAACGGATATAGGGGTGTTTGTGCCCAACCAGGGGCTGTTCCCAGCCTGGGCGGCAGGGTACAAAACACTGGACGACACCACAATGATAATCAGCCGCGGCATAGGCAACAGCGTGTTTCCTTTCCGCCTTTTCAACTATCCGGAGATAGTGACAGTGGAATTTGAATAAAAAAACTGCAAACGTAAAGCAGAGGCAAAAATGCCTCTGCTTTTTCTCTCTTTATAAAATATACTTCTATACCAATGGCATCAGCCGCCAAGGTAAGCTTTTTTGATTTCGTCGCTGGCGGCCAGTTCTTTGCCTGTGCCTGTCAGCACCACACGGCCGCTTTCCAGCACGTAGGCACGGTCTGCAATTGAAAGTGCCATTT
>JAFQAF010000042.1 GCA_017400025.1 Oscillospiraceae bacterium | reverse complement strand
GGCGGCTTTGCCGGCCACAGCCACAAATATCATCCACGCGACAAATCCGGCTATATGTTCCGCCTTGCCTGCGTGCAGAATCTTTCCTGTGTTACTGCGGCCTGCCTGCTGGTAACAAAGGAAGCCTTTGATGCTGCACAGGGCCTGGACGAAGAATTCACCGTTGCCTTCAACGATGTGGATTTCTGCCTGCGTATACGCGATATGGGCTGGCAGGTGCTGTTCACTCCGTATGCAGAGTGTTACCACCACGAAAGCATCTCCCGCGGCTCAGACAAAAAAGGCGAAAAGAAAGAACGCTTTGAAGGGGAAAGAAACAGACTGAAAGGCCGCCACGGCCCGGGTCTTCTCCGTGACCCGTTCTACAACCCGAACCTTACCCTTGATATGGAGGATTTCTCCGAAAGCAAGGTTTTACCAAAATATGACGAGGTATAAATGAAAGCTATTGTTATAGGCGGCGGTGCCGCAGGTCTCTTCCGGGCAGGCTTCCTTGCGAAAGGTGGCGTGGAAACCACTGTTATAGAACATTCCACAGACACAGCCCGCAAGGTGCTTATCACCGGCAAAGGCCGCTGTAATGTCACAAACAACTGTGACGAGGAAACCTTTCTGAAAAATGTCCGCACCAATCCGAAATTCTTATATTCAGCTATCTACGGCTTCCCGCCTGCAAAAACCATGGAATTTTTTGAAGGCATGGGCGTGCCTCTCAAAACAGAGCGCGGCCGCCGTGTGCTCCCGGTATCAGACAAAGCTATGGATATCAAAAAAGCCTTGGACCGCCACGCAAAATCAGCACAGCTTATAATGGCTGACGTGGAAAGCCTGATTTTTGAAGAGGACAGAGTGGTGGGGGTAACCCTGGCCAGCGGCAGAAAGCTTTATGCAGACAAAGTGATTGTGGCCACCGGCGGTCTTTCCTACAAACAGACCGGCTCCACCGGTGACGGCTACCGCTTTGCAGAAAGTGCCGGCCACAGGGTGGTTACACCTACTGCCAGCCTTGTGCCATTGGTTGAAAACGGCACAAAGTGCAGGCAGATGATGGGGCTTTCCCTCAAAAATGTAAACCTCACCATTATGCACGGCAAGAAAAAGCTGTTCACAGAGCAGGGCGAAATGCTGTTCACACACTTTGGCATTTCCGGCCCGCTGGTGCTTTCCGCCTCCTGCCATATAAAGGACAAGGACATCCAGCAGTGCACAGCGGTGATAGATATGAAACCGGCCCTTTCAGAAGAGGTGCTATACAAGCGCATCTGCACAGACTTTGAAAAGCTCCACAGCAAAAAGGCGGCCAATTGCCTTGACCTTCTGCTGCCGAAGTCAATGATAGAGGTAATGCTGAAAGAGTGGGGTATAGACACAGAAAAAACCACAAACCAGATTACAAGGGAAGAGAGAATGAAACTTGTGAAACTTATGAAAAATTTCACAATTCCGCTCAATTCCAAATTTAAAATAGACATTGCTGTTATCACATCCGGCGGCGTTTCCACCAAGGAAATCCAGCCCGCCACAATGGAATCAAAGCTGAAAAAAG
>JAFQAF010000041.1 GCA_017400025.1 Oscillospiraceae bacterium | reverse complement strand
TCTTCACCGAAAGCAGAGAAAATACCACAAACAGGACAATCATATATACCAGCATATTGCCGAAGCGTCCGTTGGCGCGGAAAATTCCAAAAATTCCATTTACAAGGAATTCCGGGAAAGGTATTCTGAACAGTTCCAGGCCGCCGAACCTTACCCAGTCACCTATCGCAAATACAAGCAGTGCAGAAGTAGAAAAGATTATACCAAAATAGTTTTTAACAAAAGTCAGAGCTTTTCTGAAGATGTCTGTCCTGAATTTAATAAGGCAGATTATGCCTGCAATTGGCACAAAAACTATGATACCAAGACCAAGATAGTTAAAGCCCTCTGTCTGCAGGTACATATTCGGCTTTGGTGAAAGAACTGCCGACCAGTTTTCAAAGCCTTTGCTTACCGGATTATACAGTGCGTTCAGATTCATACTGAAAAAACCGTAGCCTATGCTTGTCACAGAGTTGCCAACGTAAAAAATACCTATTATATATGCTGCAATTACAGTAATTAAAAGGCTGAAGCAAAGATAGGCAATGGTTTCTTTGTATCTCTTTTCAATGAAAAAGCCTTCTATACAGAATGCAAACATAATCCCGTAAGTAAAAGGGAGAAAATACGGGTGAATAGTAACTGCAAGTACATTGATAATTATAAAGGGTAAAAATGACCTGAAATTATAACTGCCCTTATTTTTAAAATAGTAATAGAGGCTTGCAATTATAAGAAAATGGGCAGTAAGAGCACAATGCCTGAAAGCACGTTCAATCATTACCGGAGTAAGGAGGAACAGAGCTGATGAAGAAATGCATACCAGGTTATTTTTGTTGAAAAGCCCACACAGCAATGCGGCAAAAGCTCCCTGCAGCATAAAGCAGAGCATTACAAACAGGCCAAAATACTGGAAAGTTTCAGGGAGGACAGCTCTGAACAGTTTAAAGAATATGGCAAACAGCGGAATAGAGTCTGTAAAAGAAACCACGTTGCCATAAGGGTATGCTATATTTTCCCCCAGACCGACAGGAAATCTCCACGGGCTGTTTCGGTACAGCATCCAGCCGGAATAATGCTGTGAGATGTCTTTTTCAATATATCCGTTGATTATAAAGCTGTCTTCTGTAAATATAACAGGTGATATGCCATATATTGCAAGGAAGAATACAAGTCCAAGCAAAGCTCCTGAAATAAAGAGGGTTGAATTTCTGTTTTCTTTTTTCACTCTAAACCTCCCTGATTTCATTGAAAAATCTGATAACAGAGTTTTCTTCATATATAAAACTGCGTCCGGTCAGATATGCCACAGAAGAACTTTCCGGAATTTTTCCGAAAGACAGTCTGTATGCACAAAGAAGCTGGCTGTCCAGTTTTTTGTGATTTGTACCATATTTTCTGTCGCCGATAATAGGCCGCCCGAGGAAAGCGAGATGCGCACGTATCTGATGTGTTCTGCCGGTAATCAGAGTACATTCTATCAGATTGTAGCTGCTTTTTCTTTTCAGTGTGCGGAACTGTGTGATAATTACTTTATATTCATCAGATACTTTGGTTGGTGTAACTGTCACTTTTTTTGCAGTTTTATCTCTTTTAAGGAATGCTTTGTATTCGCCATCCTTTATGGATTTTTCTGTCACACAAAGATAACTTTTATTCAGCAGATTGTTTTTAATCAGACTGTTCATATCTACAAGCGAAGTGTAATTTTTTGCTGCAATTACAATTCCTTCAGTGCCCTGGTCAATTCTGTTGCACAAAGCTGGTGTAAAGCTGTTCTCCTTGTCGGGTTCAAATTCACCTTTGTACCGCAGATATGACAGTATCATATCGATAAGATTTGGTTCGTTTTTATTGTCTGAATGGCAAAGAAGTCCAAAAGGCTTTATTGCCAGCAGAATATTATCGTCTTCATACAAAATTTTGAGGCTGGAGAAATCTGTTGCAGTTACTGCTTTTTTGTCTGTAAAAAATTCATCATTTATGTATAATTCAATCAGGTCGCCCTCTTTCAATCTGTAGTCAGCGTCCTGTTTTTTGCCATTGATTTTTATTCTTTTGTTGCGGAATGCCTTATGAAGCATACTTTTGGGCATAGAAGGGCATACCTTTTCACAAAAGCGTAAAAGGCGAAGGTTTTCTTCGTTTTTTCCTGCTGTATAGCTTTTCATTAACTTTACCTGCTTTTAATTTAATGCGTAATGTAGTATAATAATTTAGTATATAATATTTTTTATAAATAGTAAACAATAAAGGTGAAAAAATGGGCGTACACGACGGACACCGAGCAAGACTTAAAGACCGATTTCTCAGTCAGGGCCTTGAGGGTTTTGAAGAACATAATGTGCTTGAGCTGTTGCTTTTCTACTCCATTCCACGTATGGATACAAATGAGATTGCTCATAATCTGCTGGATAAATTTGGTTCTATTTCAGCAGTGTTTGATGCATCTGCTGAGGAACTGTGCAGCGTAAAAGGGATAAGCATGCATACTGCTACACTTATAAAGCTGATTCCGGAACTTTTCTCTTTATATCATACAGATAAAACCAGGAGCATACAGACAATCACATCCACAGAAGAGGCCGGACGATTCTTTATACCTCGTTTTTACGGCAAATCTGTAGAAGAGGTGTATCTGCTTCTGCTTGATGACAAGCGCAAGATACTCAAATGTGAGAAGATTTCTGAAGGAATTGTAAATCTTTCAAAAATTTCAGTAAAGAAAATAGTTTCCCTTGCCATAAACTGCAATGCCACAGGTGCTATTCTTGCACACAATCATCCTGCAGGGCTGGCGCTTCCGTCAAGGGAAGACAGACTTACAACACAAAAAGTGTTTTATGCTCTTGAAACTGTAAATGTCAGATTATGCGACCATATTATCGTTGCAGACAATGATTATGTGTCACTGGCAGACAGTGGAGAGTTTCGGAGATTTGATTACTGACAGATATAAATCATATTACGGTGCATACTATCTTTTTTCACAAAATTATGATATAATATACTACTACACAAAAATATTGAAAATATATCCGGAGGGGTTATGGCATCCTCAGAACTTATAAATGCAGTAAAACTTATAGAAGATTACTATAAAACCGATACTGTAAATGGAATCTATGACATTATAGGTGCATTCCGTAATGCTCTGCTGAAAGATGAGGATATTTATGTCCTGACAGAAACATTGAACAGAAACGGTAAAAAGTATTCTGTATTTCTGCTTCTTGATGACGGACAGGGGCACAGCCTTTTCCCGCTGCTGACAGGAGTAGACGAAATGATGGCTGTGAAAAACAGATTTGAAAGCAGCCGTGAAATAAACACCGGAATTATGAAGCTTAAATACGTTATAAAGCTGATTTCAGAAAAGAATATATGTGATGGTGTTATAGTAAATCCTGCAGGCCGGAGCTTTACTGCACCGGTAAGCTTTTATACAGATATTCTCAGGGAAATACTGTAATTTATTTCATTCATATAATAAAGAAAGGGAGGAGATATATGGACAGATTTGTACTTAAAAGCGATTATGTGCCTTCTGGCGACCAGCCACAGGCAATAGAAAAAATCAGTGAAGGTATAGAAAAAGGCTATAAAAATCAGATTCTTCTGGGTGCTACAGGTACCGGTAAAACATATACAATGGCACAGATTATCCAGAAGGTAAACAGGCCTACCCTGGTGCTGGCCCACAATAAGACACTGGCTGCCCAGTTGTGTACAGAGTTCAAGGAATTTTTCCCTGACAACGCTGTGGAATATTTTGTGTCCTACTATGACTACTATCAGCCTGAAGCCTATATTCCCGGCAAGGATGTATATATAGAAAAAGACAGTGCCATAAATGAAGAAATAGACAGGCTGCGCCACAGTGCAACTGCGGCTTTATCTGAACGCCGTGACGTTATTATTGTCGCCAGTGTATCCTGTATATACTCCCTTGGTGACCCTATAGATTACCGAGAAATGGTAATTTCCCTGCGTCCGGGCAACAGAATGAGCAGGGAAGAGCTGATGCGTGGGCTTGTGCGCCTGCAGTATGAGCGAAATGATATGAATTTTGTCCGTAATAAATTCCGTGTACGTGGTGATATAGTTGAAGTATACCCGGCTTATTCACACGAAACTGCGTTCAGAATAGAATTTTTTGGCGATGAGATAGAAAGAATAAGGGAAATACACGTTGTAACCGGCAATGTGATTGCAACTGTAAACCATGTTGCCATATTCCCGGCCAGTCACTATATTGTTTCTGAAGAAAAAATGAAGGTGGCACTGGAAAATATCAGAAATGAAATGGATCGGCAGGTGGAAATGTTCACAAGCCAGGGAAAACTTATTGAAGCACAGAGAATTTCACAGCGTACACAGTACGATATGGAAATGCTGATGGAAGTAGGTATGTGCAAAGGGATTGAAAACTACTCTGCTGTTTTTTCCGGAAGAAAACCGGGTGAGACAGGCACGACACTGCTGGATTACTTCCCGGATGACTTCCTGCTGTTCATTGACGAAAGTCATGTTACTATTCCGCAGGTCGGTGCTATGTACGGCGGTGACTACGCCAGAAAGAAAAATCTGGTTGAATACGGTTTCCGTCTGCCAAGTGCCTTTGACAACAGACCGCTGAAATTTGATGAATTCAAGGAAAAAATCAATCAGACCGTCTATGTTTCTGCCACACCGGGCAAATATGAAAAGGAACTGACAGAGCAGACAGTTGAGCTTATAATACGTCCTACAGGTCTTATTGACCCGGAAATTATAGTAAAACCGGTTGAAGGCCAGATAGAAGACCTGCTGGGAGAAATATATGAAAGAATAAAGCGGGATGAAAGGGTTCTTATAACAACTCTGACCAAAAAGATGGCCGAAGACCTTACAGAATATCTTGCGGCCAAAAAGATTAAAGTAAAATATATGCACCATGAAGTGGATACATTTGAAAGAATGGAGCTTATCAGGGACCTGCGTGTGGGTACAATAGATGTTCTTGTAGGCATCAACCTGCTACGTGAAGGCCTTGACCTGCCGGAAGTAAGCCTTATAGCTATTCTTGACGCTGATAAGGAAGGCTTCCTGCGCAGTGAAACCAGCCTTATACAGACAATAGGACGTGCTGCCAGAAATGCAAACGGTCAGGTTATCATGTATGCAGATACAGTTACAAATTCTATGGAACGTGCTATAACCGAGACTTACCGCAGGCGTGAAATACAGATTGCCTATAATAAGGAACACGGAATTGTTCCTGAAACTGTCAAAAAAGACATCCGTGGCATTATCGAAATATCTTCCAAGGAAGATTCAGCCAAAAAGCAGTCCAAACGAATGTCCAAGGCAGAGAGAGAGCGGCTTATTGAGCGCCTGACCAAGGAAATGAAACAGGCTGCCAAGATACTTGAATTTGAGCATGCAGCATTCCTGAGAGACAGGATTGAAAAACTGAGAAAAATGAAATAAAGATAAAGAGGAAAAATGAACAACGACAAAATTGTTATAAAAGGTGCAAAAGAGAATAACCTTAAAAATGTGGATGTCACAATCCCGAGGGACAAGCTTGTTGTTATGACAGGTCTGTCCGGCAGCGGTAAATCCAGTCTGGCATTTGATACCATATATGCCGACGGACAGAGGCGATATATGGAAAGTCTTTCTTCCTATGCCAGAATGTTTCTGGGCCAGATGGAGAAACCAAATGTGGAATCTATCGAAGGTCTTTCACCTGCCATTTCCATAGACCAGAAAACAACATCCAAGAACCCACGCTCCACTGTGGGCACTGTAACAGAAATCTATGACTATCTGCGTCTTCTTTACGCAAGAATTGGTATTCCGCATTGTCCGGTATGTGGCAGGGAGATTAAACAGCAGACTGTGGACCAGATGGTGGATGCAATTATGGAACTGCCTGAGGGAACCCGTTTCCAGATTCTTGCGCCGGTTGTAAAGGGCCAGAAAGGCACACATGTAAAGGAATTTGATGCTGCCAAGAGGCAGGGCTTTGTCCGTGTAAGGGTAAATGGCAATATCTATGACCTTGAAGAAGATATCTCACTTGAAAAGAATAAGAAGCATAATATAGAAATAGTTGTGGACAGACTTTCCATAAGGGAAGATATTGCATCCCGACTGGCACAGAGCCTTGAAACAGCACTTTCCCTTACAAACGGAACAGTAGTAATTGATGTTATCGGTGGAGAGGAAATGCTGTTTTCACAGAATTTTGCCTGTCCTGAGCACGGTATAAGTATTGATGAACTTGCACCGAGAATGTTTTCTTTCAACAACCCGTTCGGTGCCTGCGAAAAATGTTCCGGCCTTGGTGTATTTATGCGTGTGGACCCGGAACTTATACTGCCAAACAAAAAGCTTTCTATAGACCAGGGTGCAATAAAGGCAAGTGGCTGGTACTATGCAGAAGGCTCTGTTTCACGGATGTATTACAGAGGTCTTGCACAGAGATACGGTTTTACCCTTTCCACACCTTTAAAAGACCTTTCAAAAGAGGCCCTTGATGCATTGCTTTATGGTACAAAAGGTGAAAAACTTGACCTTTACCGCGAAACAGACAGAGGTATGAGCAAATACCAGACAGAGTTTGAAGGCATTATTCCAAACCTTGAAAGACGTTTCAGGGAGACAAATTCTAACTGGGTGAAAGAAGAAATTTCCGGTGTTATGAGCGGTATTGAATGCCCGGAATGCCATGGCGACAGACTGAAACCAGAAATTCTTGCTGTAACTGTAGGTGGCATAAACATTGCTGATTTCACAAAAATGAGTGTACGCGATGCATTGAAATTCCTTGATGAAATCAGACTTACCGACAGAGAGCTGCTTATTGCTGAAAGTATTCTTAAGGAGGTAAAGGGCAGACTGAACTTCCTTAAAAGTGTAGGTCTTGAATATCTTACACTGGCAAGAAGTGCAGCATCACTTTCCGGCGGTGAAAGCCAGCGTATACGTCTGGCTACACAGATAGGTTCATCACTTGTAGGCGTGCTGTATGTTCTTGATGAACCAAGTATCGGTCTTCATCAGAGAGACAATGAAAAACTGATAGACACTCTGCGCCATCTGCGTGACCTTGGCAATACCCTTATTGTTGTTGAACACGATGAGGATACTATAAGGGCAGCAGACCATATAGATGATATCGGTCCGGGTGCAGGTGTGCACGGCGGGCAGATTGTGGCACAGGGTACACTTGCAGATATTGAAAACTGTGAAGAAAGTATCACCGGCCAGTATTTAAGCGGGAAGAAAGTAATTAACCTCCCTAAAAAACTCAGGGAAG
>JAFQAF010000040.1 GCA_017400025.1 Oscillospiraceae bacterium | reverse complement strand
TTATTATATCCATTTAACTATAGGGGCATATTAATTTTTTGTTTTGAACAACCAAAGGGATTTATTATTGTGAGGCGAATCCGAACAACAAGGTTCTGGCGGATGAAATCTCTGATTTCAGATGTTGCAAAGCAACATACTGCGATAGCAGTCCGGCAGGTTCTTATATCCATTTAACTATAGAGGCATATAAAACAAGTATTATTTTACTCCAAATCCACATAAAAATCAAGTGGCAGACAGCTTTGCAGAGTTTGTACAACGATCTAACAAAACTATGGAATCTTTTACATTAAAATGATATGATAAATATATATTTTTATTCGTTTAAAAGGAGATTATTATGAAAAAACTTGGTTTTGGTTTTATGAGACTGCCGGTGCTGGACGAAAATGATGCCGCACAGGTAGACCTTGAATTGCTGTGCCGCATGGCAGACAAATTTATAGAGCGCGGATTTACATATTTTGACACAGCCTATGTTTATCATAAACAGCAGAGCGAAAATTTCCTGCGCAAGGCTGTAGTGGAAAGATATCCACGTGATGCTTTCCAGATTGCCACAAAGCTGCCTCTGCCTATGGTAAACAGCGTTGAAGACAATGCAAAGCTTTTCAATGAAGAGCTGGAAAAATGCGGTGTGGAATATTTTGATTACTATCTGCTGCATGCCATGAACAGAGAACGTTTTGAAAAAGCCAAAAAGTACGGCAGTTTTGAATTTCTGAAAGAAATGAAGGCTGCAGGCAAGATAAAACACATAGGCTTCTCTTTCCACGAAGATGTTGTGCTGCTGGAAGAAATGCTGGAAACCTGGCCTGAAACAGAGTTTGTGCAGCTGCAGATAAACTATCTGGACTGGGAAAACCCATCAATCCAGGCAAAGGAATGCTATGAGCTGTGTGTAAAATACAACAAGCCTGTAATTGTAATGGAACCGGTAAAAGGCGGCAGTCTGGTGGCTATTCCTGAGGAAGCAACAAAACTGTTCAAAGAAGCAAATCCTGATGCCTCTGTGGCAAGCTGGGCTGTGAGATACGCCGCAAACCTGGACAACGTGATGATGGTACTGTCCGGTATGAGCAATATGGAACAGCTGGAAGACAACACTGCATATATGGAAAACTTTGTACCACTTTCTGATGAAGAAAGAGAAGTTATTGACAAGGTGGTAAAAATCATCAATTCATCTATTGCAGTGGCCTGTACTGCCTGCGGCTACTGTGTGGACGGCTGCCCGATGCAGATTCCTATTCCTAAATACTTTGCCCTGTACAATGCCCATGTTCAGGCGCTGAACAAAGGTTTCTCCACTTCACGGACATATTACACCAATATGACCGCCGCAATGTCTCCTGCAGGGGCCTGCATAGGCTGCGGCCGGTGCGAAAGCAGCTGCCCACAGCATCTGAATATAATTGACGAGCTGAAAAATGTGGCACAGGCATTTGGCAAATAATATCCTTATTTTAAATATATAGTCGATGCACATATAAAACGTATATACAGCATAAAGCCGGACTGAAATCAGCCCGGCTTTTAAACTTTATAGCAAAACAAAACCTCTCCCTGTCTGGGAGAGGTTTATTGTTTATACAGTATTACTGTTCGTCAGAAGCTTTCTTCTTTTTGAGAAAGATAATAACTACAAGTGCTGCTGCACATACACCGAACATTGCTGCATAAAGTGCAGTGTTTGTATGGTCGCCTGTGTCTGGTATGTAAGGGTCATCTTTCGGAAGAGGTATTTCCTCTACCATAAACTGCCAGTCCACATAGCCAGCTGCATCCTGGAAATCATTGTCCAGTTCGAGAGGCGCATGCAGTGTAAGTTTCAGTTCTGTGGATTTGTTGTTGTACAGTGTACCGATGTAGAACCATGTACCATCCTCAAAAACTATATCGCTTACTTCCTGTTCGTCGATGAATACTCTTTCATCCTTTGCCACTGCTGTGATTTTCAGCTTATCAAGCAGAGCCTGATTTACTGTTTTCACGTCGTATTCATTGTCGTCATCATCCACACCTACAAGAGTGCCGTCTTCAACGCCTTCTGTAGGGCCGATGGCTCTTACATAAATACGGATTTTGTGTTTTGCAGATTTTGTGTTCTGCACTTCAATTGTGTCTTCCAGAGTATCCCCCGGCATAACATTTTTGAAGTTTGTGAACAGGTCTGTTTCTGAATATTCGCTGCCCGGTTCAAAGATAAATTCGTTGGCATTTGCCACGTATGTTACTTTGCCCTGTGCTGCTGCTTCTGTCGCAAAGCCTGCCAGCATAACAACGCTCATCATAAGTGAGAATATTTTCTTTTTCATTTCCTATTCCCCCTTATACTGTTGGTGCCCGTGGGCCTGTGATGGTTGTACCGCTGAGTGTAACTTTCCATGCATCAACTACTGCAGCTTCACCTGCTTCTGTTGTGCCTTCAGCCTGTATGGTCTGTGCAATTATTTCAATATGAAGAGTATAGCCTTTTTCAGGTGCATCTTTCAGCTGTGCTGCTTTTTCGATAAGCAGTGCTGTGGTGTTGCCCGCCTGCACAGGTGATGTGTAATAGTAGAAACCATCTGCACCAAGGAACCAGCTGTTTGCTGTGCCTGCTGCACCCAGATTCAGTTTCATACTGTAATCTGTACCAAGTACCGGTGCTTTTGCATATACATCGCCGTCACCGGTGTTGCTGTTTTCCCAGGTAACAACTACTTTTGCCCTGATATAGGCAGAATAGTCACCTGTGTTTGTAACCGCAACGTTTTCTTTTACGCCTTTATCTATTTCTTCCGGGATGGAAGCGCTTGGTGATGGCGGTGTGAAAGTATTCTGTACAGCCGCGGTGCTGACATAAATATATGCCAGCGTACCGCCTGCTGCGAATACAATTGTCAGAAGAAGACAGAGTATAGCTGTACTGAGTTTCTTTTTGTTTTTCATTTATCTGTCTCCTTTCCTACTGTCTTGTAATTGTTGTGCCGTTTTCACCTTTTACAAAGATGTTTTCAGCGCTTGTTGTTACATCCAGCCATTTGTTGTTTGTAAGGTTGTTTGTAAATACTGCATTTTCTTTTGTGCTGTCTACAACAACTTCAACGTTATTGGCAGATTTGAGAGTGTATCTCCAGCTTGCTGCTGTGTTTTCTGTAACAGTGTATGTGCCGTATGGCAGATTGTTGATAACTGTGCTTGCTGTTGCACCGTTGAAATCTGCCGCAGGGATTGTTACTTCTACATTTACAGCTTCGCCGTAGAATGTTGTACCAGTTACATTGAATACAAACACATCATCTGCAGAAGGTGTGGAAACACCTGTTACAGTTTTTGTGATTGTCAGTGCTCCGGCTTTCATTGTGTTCACAAATTCTGCCTTTGCCTTGCCTGTATCTACAGGGATTGTACCTGTAACTGTTTCGTTGTTTACTGTGTACTGTGATGGTACTGTTTCAGTTACTGTGTAATCTGTGCCCAGCGGAACATTGAATACAGCTTTTTCACCATGTTTCAGTGTGAATGTTGCCACACCGTCTGTGTATGTAACAGTTTTTTCTGTTACATTGCCTTTGGCATCTGTATGTGTATATGTTGCTGTACCTGTACCAGTTGTAGTCAGAGTAAATGTAAAGTCTTTGTCTTTTGGAATACTGAAGCCAGGAACCTCTACAACTTCTTTTGTAACTGTAAGAGTGCCGTCTTTCAGTGTGTTTACGAAAGCAACAGAAGCCTTTGTATTTGCAAGGATTTTGCCTTCGTAATTGCCTGTCACTTCGGATGAATAGTAAGCAGAATCGAATGTTTCTGTTACCAAATATTCACCTACAGGGACATTTGCAATCACAGCTTTTTCACCATGTTTGAGATTAATTGTACCTACACCTTTTGTTGCATTATTTGGAGAAGCAACAAATGTCATTGTACTTGTTGATGTTGTATTATCAATGTGTGTGATTTCAACAGGGAGAGTACCTGTGCCGTTGATTGTAACGTTGAACTGGAACTCTGTATCCGGTATTGCAAAACCATCAACACCTGTTACTGTTTTGCTGATTTCCAGTGAACCGGTGTTCAGTGTGTTGGTAAATACAGTCTTTGCTGTAGCATTTGCTGTAATTATACCGGAATCACCTGTCTTGGTTGTGGTGTAGTCAGCATATGTGGCTTCTGTTACAGTGTAGCTTGCACCTGCAAAGATTTCGCTGAATGTGGCTGTTTCGCCATCTTTCAGTGTAAATGTTGCTGTGTCGCCGTTTACAGTTACTGCTGCGCCTGCACCTATTGTATAAATCAGCTGCTGTGCACCAGTTACTTTTACTGTAAATTCAAAGCCTGCATCAGGTTTGTTCAGTTCTTCTTTTACTTCAACATGTTTTGTTACTGTCAGGCTGCCCTTTTCAATTGTGTTGATAAATGCAGCTACAGGGTTACCGGTTGCAGTAATAGAGCCTGTTTCGCCTGTGGATGTTGTTGTGTAGCTGTAAGCTGAACCTTTTGCTGTTTCTTCTACTTTATAAGCACCTGCAGGAACTTTTGCAAATTCAACAGAATCGCCATCTTTCAGTGTGATTGTGCCCACACCGTTTGTAAATGTGATTGTACCTGCTGATGTTGTGTTGTCCTTGTGTGTGATTATATAGTCTGAAGAACCATTACCATTAACTGTTACATTGAATGTAAAGTTTTCAGCTGTAAGGTCAACGTTATTAACTGCCACAACATCTTTTGTGATTGTAAGTTTGCCGGTGTTCAGCGTATTTGTGAACACTGCTTTTTCACCGTTTACAGTGATTGTACCACTATCACCTGTCTTGGTTGTGGTGTAATCAGCATCAGCTGTTTCCACTACTTCGTAGGTTGTGCCTACCGGCAGACCACTGATAACAACTTTATCGTTATGACCAAGTGTAATCTTGCCGCCATCAGTTATTGTGCCTGTGGATGTTGTTGTACCGCTTGTAAGTGTATATGGATAGTTACCTTTTATACCAAGATTTACAGTAAATTCAAATTTATCTGTCTTCGGTACTGTGTATCCGTCAGGATCAGCAATAACCTTGTTGATTTCCAGTGCGGATGTTTTCAGTGTGTTGGTGAATTCAGCTTTTGCTGTAGCACCAGCTGTGATTGTGCCTGAATCACCTGTTTTTGTTGTTGTGTAATCAGCATCGGCAGCTTCTGTTACAGTGTAGGTTGCACCTGCAAGGATTTCCTTGAATGTAACTGTTTCACCGTGTTTAAGTGTGAATTCCACTTTTACCGGTGATGTTTCATTCTCTCTACCAAGAGTTGTCCAGTTGCCAGCATTACCTTTTCTGTATGTTACACTCTTAACGCCGTTTACTGTTACAGTAAAGTTAAATACTTTATTTGTATCAATTGTTGCATTGTCTGGAACTTCTACAGTTTTTGTAACTGTAAGATTACCGGATTTCATTGTGTTGGTAAACGCAGCTGTTGCTGTACCGCCATTTGTGATTGTACCAGTTTTTACTGCGGCATCAAC
>JAFQAF010000381.1 GCA_017400025.1 Oscillospiraceae bacterium | reverse complement strand
TAAAAATCCCCTCTTTACAACTGTAAAGAGGGGATATATTACTTATAATCGGGTGATTACTATATATTCAGGAAATTTTTGATGGCATCAAATGTTTCATTGCTGATAACATGCTCCATTTTGCATGCATCCTCTTCAGAGGTTTCATCGCTTACACCTATTTTTTTCAGCAATGCAGTAAGAACATTGTGTCTTTCAAAAATTGTATTGGCGTGCTTCTCGCCTTTTTCGGTGAATGATATGTAGCCGTCTTCATCAACAACAACATAATCATTTTTTTTCAGAATACCCAGAGCACGGCTCACACTTGGTTTTGAATATCCTGTGTGGTTTACTATGTCAATTGCGCGCACCTGTGGCATTTCTCTTTTGAGAACCAATATTGCTTCCAGATACATTTCACCGGATTCGTGAATTGCCATTTTTCCACCCCTAAAACTGTAATTTATAAAAAAATTATAGCACAGGGGCATTTTTTTTTCAATAGAACGTAAGTTATGGCTTACCGATAAATTTTGCTCATAAAGATGCTGTATTCAATCCTTTGCGGGGAATTTATGTATAAAATGCCTTCACAGACACAGCGCGTTCAGCGTTTTTTCGGTGAAGACATTTTGGTTTATATATTATTTTTCGTTTTTCTGCTGCTTCTGCTGATTCTGTGTCTTTTTCTGTTCCTGTTTCTGCTGTTCCTGCTGACGGTTCTGGTTCTTGTTTTCTTTTGCCATAGTTTATCAACTCCTTTCGCATTTAGTATATACCGGGTAAAACCCTTTATTCACAGCAGTAAATTATTGCCATACTTGCAAATACAGAAAAGATATGGTAAAATATTGGGTGGTTAATTAAGCATATATTTTATGAATATGTATATAATAATAGGAGAATTTGTATGTCAGGACATTCAAAATGGAGCACTATCAAAAGAAAAAAAGGTGCTAACGATGCTGCAAGAGCAAAAGTATTTACAAAGCTGGCCAGAGAAATCTCTGTAGCTGTAAAAGAAGGCGGCGCTGACCCTAACAACAACGCACGTCTGCGCGATCTGCTGGCAAAAGGCCGTGCTGCAAACGTTCCGCAGGACAACCTTATGCGCGCCATCAAAAAAGCAGGTGACAACGATAAAGAAAACTATGAATCTATCACTTACGAAGGTTACGGCAACGGCGGTATAGCTGTTATCGTTGAATGTCTTTCAGACAAACGTAACCGCACAGCTTCAAACATCCGTCATTACTTTGATAAATTCGGCGGCAACCTGGGTACAACAGGCTGCGTATCCTTCATGTTTGAAAACAAAGGTGTTATTGTTATCGAACAGGAAGAATACGATGAAGAAAAAGTGCTGGAAGACTGCTTTGAAGCAGGCGCAGCAGATGTTTCCTTTGAAGACGAAGGTATCATCGAAGTAACAACAGAAGTTTCTGACCTTGCTTCCGTTGCAGATGCACTGGAAGGTATGGGTTATGAACTGAAACAGCGCGAAGCTGCTATGGTTCCAAACAACTATACAAGAATTGAAGACGAAGACACACTGAAAAAACTGGCTCTTCTCTTTGATAACCTGGAAGAAGACGATGACGTTCAGAACGTTTGGAACAACCTGGAAAACAGCGAAGACCTGCCTGAGCTGTAATATTTGACTGAATCTGGCTTTGCATTGTATACCCCGGTGCAAAGCCGGTTTTATATGGAGAGGTATTTTATGTCACAGGACAAAACTTGTCTTTTTTGTCATGGTCCTATAACTGAAGGTGATGTGTGCGGCTGGTGCGGTTTCGGCCAGCAGGGCAGCGTTCATCTGCCGGGCACATTGGATTATGGTACAAAAGTATATGTCTATATCACAGGAGATGTTATTGCCGTTGACGGCGAAAGCACCTCTTATTTGGCATACGATACTGAAAATCAGCGCAAGGTGATACTCAAGGAATTTCTTCCTGTATCAATTGTTGCTCCCCGTGACGGAAATACTGTTAAGGTACAGCCGGGCAAGGAAGTTCTGTTCAAAAACCTTATGATGGACTTTGCGGATCTTTATGGTGCTCTGGCAAAGGTCAGCGGCAAAAGTGTGCAGAAAGTCCTGAGTATATTTTATGAAAATGGCACAGTCTATGCCGCACTGGAATATATAAAAGGGGATACCCTTGCCCAGAATCTTATCAAAAGGGGCAAACCATATACCTATAAAGAGGCCCGCTGGCTGTTCCAGGAGATATTCCTGCTGCTGAAACAGCTGGAAAAGCTGAATATTGCCCATGGCGGTATAAGTGACGAAACAGTGATAATCACACCAGACAACGTGCCGGTGCTTACCGGTTTTGCAATACGGGACCTCCGTGTTAAAAATGAGCACATTAAGTATAAGCTTTACGATGGCTTTTCTGCCCCGGAACAGTATGCTGC
The DNA here is from genome assembly GCA_017400025.1 of Oscillospiraceae bacterium. Next base: position 164 of record JAFQAF010000381.1, on the reverse strand, counting down.
AAACCGGTTTCCGGGTTTCTATACAGATATTTATTCCGTGTCTGCATTGTTCTATTATGCAGTCACCGGCAAAACATATACAGACGGCGCACTTGATTCAAGGGATGTTTCGCGCCATATGCCCAAATACGCTGTAGAAGCGCTGAAATATGCCACAAAACCGG
>JAFQAF010000380.1 GCA_017400025.1 Oscillospiraceae bacterium | reverse complement strand
TGGTATCATATCAGCACAGCTTTTTCAAGAAAACAGACAACAAAAAAACCGGATGCAATGCATCCGGTTTTTGGTGCGGGTGACAGGACTTGAACCTGCACATTGGAGATACCAGATCCTAAGTCTGGCGCGTCTGCCAGTTCCGCCACACCCGCAATTCAGACTTTCATTATACTAAATCGCAGGTTGTTTGTCAAATCAGCACATACCGCAAAATCTGATTCAGCTGTTTTTCAGTTTTCCCATTATCACACTGATAACGAACATCACTGCAGTAATGCACACCCAGCCAAAACCAAGGTCATACCATGGCAGGCTGCGGCACAGTGTGCTGACAAAGCCCATATTCACAACTCCGTCTATCGCTGAAAGCACGCTGATAACAGCTGTACCCATAATTGTGAGAGGGTATATATATCTGTTTCCGCTTATATATCTGTGGGAAAGCCCCAGCAGGATAAGAACAATGGATACCGGATATATGGCATTGAGCACAGGCACTGAAATGCTGAGAATTGTTGTGAGACCCTGATTACATATCACCAGTGAAAAAACTGTGATTATAAACACAAATTTTCTGTAGCTGATTTTTGTGAAAACAGTTGAGAAATACTGTGAAATTGATGTAATCAGACCAACACAGGTTGTAAGGCATGCCAGTGTGAAAATTGCTGCAAGGAGTATAGCTCCGGGGGCCGCAAACAGCTGATAGACAATCTGTCGCAGTGTCCAGGCACCATTGTCCTGCACTGGGTAAACACCACTGCTGGCCATGCCCATATATGTGAGCATTGCATAAACGGCTGTGAGTATTGTGCCTGCAGCCATACCTGCTATTTTTGTATAGCGGATAACATCTTTATCCTCTTTCAGCCCCATTGAACGGAGTGTGGTGGCAATAACAAGACCAAAGTTCAAAGCGGCAATGGTATCCATTGTCTGGTAGCCTTCACAGAAACCTTTGAGCAGAGGGTTTGTCCGGTAATCTGCCAGCGGCCGGCTGACAGAAACTGTTCCTTTGAACAGGAAACTGATGAAAAGGAACACTATAAGCACCAGCAGGCTTGGTGTGAGAAACTGGCCGATTCTGTCCACCAGCTTATTGGGTGTGAGAGCAAGCCAGGCAGCAATTATAAAGAACACTGTGGAATAGCCGAACATAAAAAGGGCAAGATTTGCATCCTGTGGAAGATACGGTGCCACTGCCATTTCAAATGGTACGGAAGCAGCACGGGGAATGCCAAGGCCGGGACCTATTGAAAGATAGATAAGCATTGTAAAAACAAATGCAAATTTGGGGCCTACCCTGCCTGCAAGTCTGTTCAGACCATCTGACTGTGCCACAACGATTACCCCCAGCACAGGCAGGATAACTGCCGTAACAAGAAAGCCTGCCATTGCAGCCGGTGTACTGGCGGCGGCATTCTGCCCCAGGAACGGCGGGAAAATCAGGTTTCCTGCGCCAAAAAACATAGAAAACAACATAAAACTGATAAGCAGCTTTTGTCTATTGGTAAGTTCCATTTATTAAATCCTCCGGATAATTAACCTTATTATTTTACTATATATAAATGCATAAGTAAACAATTATCTGAAGTTTTGCGCAATTATATTAATATCAAAAAAGACGGTAAACAGTTTACCGTCTTTTTGTATGATTAAATTATCAGAAATCCAGGTCAAGTTCAGCGATTTCGTCCATAATTTCCTTGTCGCATTCGTAGAACAGTTTGTTTGTCAAACTGTACAGACTACAGCAAAAATCTCTGATGCATAATTTCTGCAAGTGTTGAGCTCATTCTGCTTTTACCCAGGCGCGGTATGCTGTCTGTGTACTCTATAAAATCTCCGAACACCTGCACAAGATAAGTCCAGTCCATTGCAATATTTTCATATGGAACAAAAGCATCTGCAGCAGATATGCTCAACTGAATATCCAGTGCTTTCATCTGCCTGTAC
>JAFQAF010000379.1 GCA_017400025.1 Oscillospiraceae bacterium | reverse complement strand
TCAAAAATCTGGACAGCCTGCCAAAGCCCCTGCTGGCCATGCCAAACTCTTCCTATCCGTCTGCTTTCAACGGCCATATGATATATGATGACAACAGTGAATATTTTGCAGACAAAATGGGGGAAATCTCTGCCTACGGCGCAGATATTATAGGCGGCTGCTGCGGTACAACACCGCGCCATATCGAGCTGGCCATAAAAAATGTACAGAAGCTGAACGGGAAAAAAGAAGAAAAACAGGTTATTGTTGAACAGGTTGAGCCAAAAAACACACAGTTTACCATTCCTTTCAGATGTACAGAGAAAAAGATAATCGCTGTAGAGATAGACCCTCCTATGGACAGCGATATGTCCTTCGGCATCCGGGCCGGCTTTAAACTGAAGGAAGCAGGTGTGGATGTAATCACAGTTACCGACTCCCCCCTGGCCCGCGCCAGGGCAGACAGCATTATGGTGGCTGCAAAGATAAAAAGGGAAGTGGGCATCGAAACCATGCCCCATATTTCCTGCCGTGACAAAAACCGGATTTCCCTGAAAGGCGGCCTCATAGGGGCAAGCTTTGAAAATATAAACAATGTGCTGGCTGTAACCGGCGACCCTATCACACAGGATATTTTCTCCGGCAGAACAGGCGTGTTTTCCTTTAATTCCTACGGGCTGATTTCATTTATACAGCAGCTGAATGCAGAAATTTTCAGGCGCACACCTTTTGCCACCGGTGCGGCCCTCAATGTAAACGTGTCCAATTTTGAAAAAGAGCTGGCCCGCGCAAAGAAAAAACTGGAGCACGGCGCACAGTTTTTCCTTACACAGCCTATGTACAACGACCGGGCCGTGGCCAATTTCCGCCTTGCCGCAGAAACACTGGGCGTTCCGGTGCTGGCCGGTCTTATGCCGCCGGCATCCTACAAAAATGCCGTGTTCCTCAACAACGAGGTGAGCGGTATCACAATGGATACAGCCTTTGTGGAAAGCCTGCGTGACCTTACAAGAGAAGAAATTGTGGAAGCATCCACAGATTTCTGCTTTGAAATTGCCCGGAAAGTGGCCGATGTGCGGGGCGGTTTCTATCTTATGACACCGCTCAAACGAGTGGACCTTACTGTAAGACTTACAGAAAAAATCAGAGGTTATCTTGATGAAAAGGCTTGATTTTGATATTTCTGTTTCAGAGGCACTGCGTTATGCAGGCCACAGAGGGGCAGATGTTCCCCGGCAGCTGCTTGCCATTGCACAGGAAACTGCCGCAGAATGCAGAAAACATATTTACCCCAGATACACAGCGTCCAGATTCAGTATAAAAACTGAGCGGGACGGGGTGAAAATAGGCGATACAGATGTTGTCCTGCAGGGCGAAGATATTAAAAAGCATCTTGCAGGCTGCAGCGAATGTTATATAATCTGCGTCACTGCCGGTATGGCGGCAGACGGTTTTATCCGCAGTATGCTGGCAGTGGATACAGTCCGCGGTATGCTGGCAGACGGCTGTGCCACAGCGGCGGTGGAATCCTGCTGTGACTGCCTTGAAAACCGGCTGAGAGAAAAGCTGAAAGCAGAAGGAAAATACCTCACCTGGCGCTACAGCCCCGGCTATGGGGATTTTCCTTTCACACAGCAGCCGCAGATACTCTCCCTTGTGCAAGCGGCAAAATTTGCAGGTGTCACCTGCAACGAAAGCTGTATTATGACCCCCTCCAAATCCGTGACAGCCGTTATGGACATCGCTTTTGAAAAGCCACGGGGCAGGCGGGCAAAGTGTGACAGCTGTCCCAACAAAAATAACTGCAATTTCTCCTGCAGATAAATAGGATACTATTATGAATATACTTGATTACATTAAAGACAATATACTTTTTCTTGATGGCGGTATGGGCACTGTGCTGCAGTCCAGCGGCGTGACAGTGGGCAAATATCCGGAAGCACTGAACATCACTCACCCGGATGTGGTGGCATCTGTTCACGATGCATATATGACAGCAGGCTCAAAGCTGATACTTACAAACACCTTTGGAGCCTCTGCCCACAAAATGGCCGGCTGTGAATACACACCGCGGCAGGCAATCACTGCCGCTGTAAAGCTGGCAAAGCAGGTGGCGGCAAAGCACGGTGGCTTTGTGGCACTGGATATAGGCCCTCTGGGCCGGCTGCTGGAGCCTATGGGCACTATGACCTTTGAACAGGCCTATGCAGATTTTGCCATGCAGGTGCAGGCAGGTGTGCGGGCAGGTGCAGACCTGATTTTCATTGAAACAATGACAGACCTTTATGAGGTAAAGGCTGCAGTGCTGGCCGCAAAGGAAAACAGCAGCCTGCCGGTGTTTGCCACAATGAGCTTTGAAGAAAATATGCACACCTTTGCAGGCACAGCCCTTTCTTCAATGGCAATCACACTGGACGGCCTGGGAGTTGACGCCCTGGGTATAAACTGCTCCCTTGGCCCGGTGGAAATGCTGCCTATGGCAAGGGAACTGAAAAAATGGACAGACAAGCCTCTCATCATCAAACCGAATGCAGGCCTGCCCTGCCTTGTAGGGGATAAAACTGTCTACAACATCACAGATGAAGATTTTGCCTGTGCAATGGAAGAGATAATGTCACTGGGTGTAAACATCGTGGGGGGCTGCTGCGGCACAAACCCGCAGATGCTGAAATATTTCTTTGACCGCGCAAAGGCAAGACAGAAAACTGATATCAGTGCAAAACAGCCTTTCAGCGCAGTGTGCTCATCCGGCAAAACAGTGGTGATTGATGGTGTGAAAATTATCGGTGAACGCATCAACCCTACCGGCAAGGCACTGTTTAAAAAAGCACTGGAAACAAATGATCTTGACTACATTGCACGCCAGGCCGTGCTGCAGGCCACTGCCGGTGCAGATATACTGGATGTGAATGTAGGCCACCTGGGCATAGATGAAAAGGAAATGATGGTAAAGGTTGTAAAGAAGATACAGTCTGTTACCAACCTGCCCCTGCAGATAGATTCCTCTGACCCTGCTGTTATAGAGGCCGGTCTGCGCGTGTGCAACGGCAAAGCCATAGTGAACAGTGTAAACGGGGAAGATGAGAAACTGGCCGCGATACTGCCAATTGCAAAAAAATATGGCGCCGCAGTGCTGGGTCTTACCCTGGATGAAAAAGGCATACCGGAAAAAGGTGAAGACAGGGTGAAAATCGCAGAAAAAATCCTCTCTGCCGCAGTTTCCGCAGGCATAAAGAAAGAAGATTTGTTTATAGACTGCCTTACCCTTGCCTCCTCTGCACAGCAGGAAGGTGCAATGGAAACACTCAAAGCTGTTTCCGCGGTTTCACATTCAATGGGGCTTAAAACCACCCTTGGCGTTTCAAACATCTCCTTCGGCCTGCCAGACAGAGACCTGCTCAACTCATCATTTATGACAATGGCAATGTATGCGGGCCTTTCAATGCCTATCATAAACCCAAACTCCGCTGTTATGATGGATGCAGTTTATGCATTCAACCGGCTTTCCGGTGCAGACAAAGGCGGTGCTGAATATATAGCACGTTTTTCACAGCAGGAAAACAGGCCTGCAGTCGCCGCAGCTGAAAGCTACGGTATAGAGGAGCTGATTTCCCTTGGTCTTGGCACAGAAGTGAAAAGACGGGTAAAGACTATGCTTGCAGAAACAGCACCTCTTGATATAGTACAGAACAGACTTATTCCTGCTCTGGACAAGGTGGGCACAGAGTACGAAAACGGCAGAATATTCCTGCCGCAGCTGATGCAGTCTGCAGAGGCGGCAAAGAAAGGCTTTGAAGCCGTCACAGAAAATATGCTTGCCTCCGGCACAGCAGACTACGAGAAAAAAGGCCCCGTTGTGATTGCCACTGTAAAAGGTGATGTTCATGATATCGGCAAAAATATTGTAAAAACAGTGCTGGAAAACTACGGCTACCGGGTTATTGACCTGGGCAAGGATGTGGCCCCACAGGCAGTTGTGGAAGCGGCTGTAAACAATGGTGCAAAGCTGGTAGGCCTTTCCGCACTGATGACCACCACCGTGAAAGCAATGGAAGAAACCATCGCTCTGCTCCGAGGCACAGGCATCCCTGTTATGTGCGGCGGCGCTGTACTCACCGAGGATTTCTCTGCACAGATAGGCGCAGATTACTATGCAAAGGATGCCCAGGCGGCAGTTGCAATCACCAAAAAAATAATAGGCTGACAATTCCCGGGTTTTAAATAAACAGGGCACCAGTTGTTGTTGCATAGAAGAGTTTCTGCTGACAGGTGAAGTTATCGATAAACTTATCGACTTCCTCAAAGACCTGAAGGATGACGAAAAATAATACATAAAACTGAAAGCCCCGGCATACAGCCGGGGCTTTTGATATATATTAAATTTTAATTGAACAATCCTTAAAAATTTTATCGGCCTTTGTTGGGCACGTTTTTTCTGTAGAAAAATGTGCTGTCAGCGTAACCGCAGGTTTTGCTGCTTTTCATCAGCATCATCTTTGCCATAAATTCCACAGACTGCTTTACTGAAGGCTGTGTATCCTTTGTTCTGGCAACTGTCAACTGTTCAATCACCGCCTTTCTGTGTTTTCAGCGGTATATTATCATCTGTTTGTGATAACTTTATGAAAATCAGAAATCTTTACCGCTGTAAGATTTTGCTGCATTTTTTACAAATCTGATAATGTTCATTTTATTCTGTTTCCTTTCGTCTGTTTTCTGTGTTTGTATTTATATTAAAACTCTTTGGTTGAATATGCCTTTGCTGTATTTTTTACAAATGTGATTATTTTCATTTTTATATCTCCTTTTTTATATATGCCGGTAGTTTTATGTGATTAAAACTCTTTTGCTGCATAAGCTTTGGATGCCATTTTTATGTATCTGAACATTTTGTCACTTCCTTTCATCAGTAAAATCTTGGCTTTCTTCCCTCCGGTTTTATGCCGTTGTCCAGGCATGTGGTAGGGGTACAGATAATTACCAAATTATCACTCTCTTTAACATTGTATTTAGCTGAGTTGCATCTGTTTCTCGGCTATGGCTATATAATACACCATACTTTCGTCTTTGTCAACAATAAAATTAAGAAATTTTTGTGCAAAACAAACAATATAAAATCATTAAAACAGTAAAATTAACAAAAATAATTAATTTAATTTAGTGAAAATAACCATAATATATTTTATTTAAGCAGCACAACAGAGGTACTTTATTAATAAATAATTTTTTATCGATTACTGCAATGAAATAAAAACAGCCCGTAAAAAGGGCTGTTTTCTGTTACCCGTGGGGACGCCGTGTGCGGTCTATATAATGCTGTGCCACGGTGTACGGGTCCTGATGCCAGTCTGTGTTGTCATCCGGTTCGTGGAATATATCCAGCCTGCCGTTTTTCTTCCAGCGGGGTGTGCGTTCTTCCTCTGAAACATCCGCCGGCCCGGCATAGTCCTCTGTATAATACATATCTTCCACATACCTGTTGTACTGCATATTGTTGGAGTTTCTGGCTTTTTCCGGGAAATTATATCTGTTTTTATTCATCGTCTTCCTCTTCCTGGGGCACTTTATAGTTCAGCGTTTCGGGAAAAGTTTCCGCCAGCACAATGGCCGCCAGCTCTTCTTTCATCTCTTCAGACAGTCTTTCGTCGTATGTGTCAGCCTTCATCACAGGTGTCACCCTGTATGCTATGCTGTCATTCTTTCTTGGGTCTGTGCATTCACGTCGGTCTTTTTTTCTCATGTTTCTTTACCTCCTGCCATTATTATCTGCAGGGAGAAGGCACAATATTATTCCAAGATATTACATATGTTGATAGTTTTTGATATTTTGTGTCTTGTTTTTTCATACTACATAATGTAGAATAGGTATGGATTTTTCACAGATAATATGCAGCATATACAATCAGATTATTCAAAACAGACAAAGGATTGCCCGATGAGATACAGACTGGACAGCACTGCCATAGTGCATTGTGCCCTGATGAACAAAGAATGGATAAATGCATACCGCATAACAGTTACAATGAAAGAGCCGGTGGACCCTGTGCTGCTCCAGCAGGCAGCTGACAGTATGCCGGAAAGATTCCCCACCATCTGCAGCCGCATTGTCAGCGATGCATTCTGGTACTATACAGAGAAGCTGGACAGAATCACAGTCAGACAGCTGGACTGCGGTCTGCTGGGTTCTGTCAACAGCAAAAATATATTTGACCACGCCATAAACCTTATGTATGAAGGGGACAGAATTATTCTGGAAGCCTTCCATTCCGTTACAGATGGCCACGGGGCTTTCACATTTTTAAACAGCCTGATAGATGCCTATGTAAAACTGAAAGAGGGCAGCTCTCTTTCAGACAGACCTGCAGAGCTGTTTACAGCCGAAGAGCGGGAAGATGCATTTATAAGATATGGCGATACAGCACCGCTGAAAAATTCTGCAGTGCAGGTGGACAGCCCTTTTTTCTTTGAAAAGGAAACATCTTCCAAATCAGTAAACGCCACTGTTTTCAGAATGAAGACATCACAGATAAAGCAAAGGGCAAAGGACATCAGCTGTACCATGAACGAACTGCTGGTAGCTGCCATTTTCAAGGCTGTGTTCCGTATGCCGGCTACAGAAGGCAGGGAAGTGGCGCTGACTGTACCTATAAACCTGCGCCGCCATTTTGTCAGCCGTTCACTGCTGAATTTTACCTATCTGTCCACAGCGGCACTGCCCCACACTCGGAAAGATATGACCATAAAGGATATGGCGGGATCAATCCGCCGGCAGCTTAAAAAGCAGAACAACCCGGATTACCTGCGCAGGGCTGTTTCACAGATTGCATCTGTCTGTACAATGCCTCTTGTAAGGCTGGCACCGCTGTTTCTGAAAAATCTGTTTATCAGGGCGGCCATTATGTTCGGCTATGAAAAAACCTGTATGACAGTGACAAACCTGGGCAATGTGGCGGCCATGCTTCCTGCAGGCGAAAACCACATAAAGAACATAGATGTTCTTCTCAGTCCCCGTCGCAATGCACCGTACAACTGCGGCATAGTTTCCTACAATGAAGAACTGCACATTATACTGACCCACGGCAGGGGAGAAAGCCCGCTGGTAAAGGCCATCGGCGCCCGGCTTGAAGATATGGGTATCGTTTTCCACTGCACACCCTATGTATAAAACAGCAAAGCCACAGCACAAGCTGTGGCTTTATCTTTTTTAAACTGTGGTTTTATTCGCCGGCGTTTCCGTCATCTGAAAATTCTTCAGCGCCATCTGAAAACTCTTCATTGTCATCATAGAAAAACTGCTGCTGTCTTCTGGCTTTCTGTTCCTTTTCAAGTTCAGCCTTTTTTTCCTTGTTTTCCCTGAAATCTTTCATGGCCTGTTTCATACACAGAATACCTGCAGGGATAAGCAGGATACCCGTCAGAAGCAGTGCCCAGTTTATAAACTTCCACTGGCCGAAAGGCGCCAGCATAAAGGCTTTTCTGATGTTGTTGCCACCCAGATAAAAGCACATCAGTGCTACCAATGAAAACATATTTTTTCCTCTTTTTCTTTATTATTAAGCACAGTATACAATATTTTTGATAAATTTAAAAGTAAATATTGAAAAAATCACAAATATTGTTTATACTGATAATATTGAAAAGAACAGCACAACTGTTTAATTTATTGCCGTATAAGGAGATTATTATGGAAATCAAATACACAGGACAGGAATTTTATGATATTGACCTGGCAGGCAGAACAGAACGCCTGATTATTGCACCTGTACATCCTACACTTCATATCGCCAGCTTTGTACTGCTGGGTGATACAGAACTTACAAACTACTGCGCAAAAATCCTGGCAGAAAAAATCAAAGATGTGGAATTTGACTACATCGTTTGCCCTGAAGCAAAAGTTCTTCCTCTGGCACAGTCTGTTTGCACACAGATGGGCGAAAGAGACTTTGTTGTTTTCAGAAAAGGCAAAAAAGCATATATGCTGGATGCCATTGAAACAGAAGTTAAATCCATCACTACAGCAGCTGTTCAGAAAATGGTTGTTGATATCCGCGACGCTGACAAAATCCGTGGCAAGAAAGTTCTCCTGATGGATGACGTAGTTTCCACAGGCGGCACATTCAAAGCAATGGAAGTTCTTCTGGACAAAATAGGTGTGGAAATTGTGGGCTATGCCGCAGTTCTCCGCGAAGGCACAGACTTCCCTAACGACAGACTGTACTACCTCAATGAACTGCCAATCTTTGTTGGCTGATAAATAATAAGAGTTTATACCAGGGCTGGCAACAGCCCTGTTTTTTTGTATAAATTTACACTTTTATGTAATCTACAATGCAAAATTAAATATGTATTGACAAATATGTATAAAATACTTAAAATGAACGTAGTATGTTATGTTGTTAGACTTATGCAAATTACCACGCATTGAATTAACACAATTCTAATATCATACTGGCGTTGTATGTACTGCTGTAACTGTCCCTGCCGGGGCAGTGTAACAAACCTTTTGCGGGGTAGTATAATTGGCGCTGGCTACGTAAAGACGTAGAATATTACCGCAAAGGGGTTCTGAATATGGACAATAACATTATTATCAGCCTTAAAGACATTGTTGTAGATTTTGACGGTGAAACCATCCTGAACGGTCTCTCGCTGGATATTCACGACAAGGAGTTTGTTACACTGCTGGGCCCTTCCGGCTGTGGCAAAACAACTACCCTGCGTATTATCGGCGGCTTCCAGACACCAAAATCCGGCAGTGTTTTTTTTGATGGCAAAGACATCGCAGACCTGCCTCCGTACAAAAGACAGGTTAACACAGTATTCCAGAAATACGCACTGTTCTCACATCTCAACGTTTTTGAAAACGTTGCCTTCGGCCTGCGCCTGAAAAAGCTGCCTGACCAGGAAATCAAGACCAGAGTTCTTGAAATGCTTGAAATCGTGGGTCTGAAAAACTTTGCCCGCCGTGATATAAACACACTTTCCGGCGGCCAGCAGCAGCGTGTTGCAATTGCACGCGCTCTGGTAAACCATCCTAAGGTTCTTCTTCTGGACGAGCCTCTGGGTGCCCTTGACCTCAAGCTGCGCAAAGAGATGCAGACAGAACTGAAAAGAATCCAGCAGGCGCTGGACATAACATTTATCTATGTTACACACGACCAGGAAGAAGCACTTACAATGTCTGACACCGTGGTTGTTATGAAGGGCGGCATAATCCAGCAGATAGGCT
>JAFQAF010000039.1 GCA_017400025.1 Oscillospiraceae bacterium | reverse complement strand
CTGCCTTGTTTCTGTTTAAATTTTCTGATTAGAAGTATTTAGCCAGAACTTCGTTTGCCATAGGCATATCGCCCAGGTTTCTTGCATAGTGTGCTTCCAGCACGTTCATTTCGCCGTCAACAGCAAAGAATGCAGGCAGCTGTTCTTCGTTGCCTTCGTAATCGCCGTGTTCGTAGCCGTTTGCTTTCATGCCTTCAACCTTCATAGCCATTCTTGCAGCTTCTTCTTCTGTCATGTTCTGCATATCTTCAGGATTCCATGAACCGATTTCCAGTTCTTTGTACAGGGATTCTGTAGGGTCGCATACCAGGTGGAATGGCAGTGTCTGGCCGTTCATATCGCGGAGAACGATTTCTGGCTTGGACTGCATAACAACAACGATGTTTGCGCCTTTTTCCACAAATTCAGGATGTGCAACAGACAGGAAGTGAACGTCCATTCTGCATGGTGGGCAGCCGATGTATCTCTGGAACCAGAAGAATGTTGGTTTGTCGTCAACCAGCTGTTCAAATGTTACGTCTCTCACGATTTCTGTGCCGTAAACTGTGTCGATTTTGAAGTTAGGCATCTTCATGCCTTTTTCTAATTTTGCCATTGGTGGAATCTCCTTTATATAAAAAATTTTTTACCTTTTTATTACAGCATAGCCAGCATTTCGTCTGCTGATGGCATGTCTGTCATATTTTTTGCATAGTGGCTGAAAGCGATTGTGCCGTTTTCGTCCACCAGCACCATGGCAGGCAGCTGCTGTTCGTTGCCTTCGTATTCACCGTGTGTAAAGCCGAATTTCTTTGCAGCATTCATTTTCTTCACTGCCTTGAAAAGACCGCCGCCGATAAGTGCAGCCATGTTTTTTGCAGGTTCGATTTCAAACTGTCTGTACACAGCCTGTGATGGGTCGCAGGCGATTTCAAACGGGAATGTGCCTAGAGGTGCTTCGTTTTTTACCAGAGCCGGGTCAGACTGCAGCACTACCATCAACTGGCAGTCCCTGTCTGCAAATTCCTTCATTCTCTGTGCGTAGATATGCAGGTCCAGTCTGCACACTGTACAGCCGTAGTAACGCAGGAAAACCACAAATGTTTTCTTGCCGCCGGCATAGTCTGCAAATGTTTTTTCACCCTCTGCATAAGGTGAAAGATAAGTAAAATCAGGCATCTGTAAGCCCTTTGTCAGTTTCATGGATAAAACCTCCCCTTGTTGCAATATACCATAAAATAGTATAATATAAAATATATAAATAAGATGTGACTATATCACATTTTCCCTGTTTTTATAATACCATTTACAGCCCCGGTTTACAATGAATTATCTGTGAATAAAGGAGAAATTTTTATGAACTTTGATATGTCCCTCGTTGAAAAAACCATGGAAAATCTGAAGGAAAGACAGTTCGATGCAGTCTTTGTGTCCGCAAAGGAGGATGTGCTTCCTCTTCTGGAAACCATGGTGGAAAAAGGCGCCACAGTTGCCAGCGGCGGCTCTGTGACACTTAAACAGACAGGCGTGGCAGACTGGCTGGCTGGCGGCAGCTTCAATTACCTCGCCCCTGCAAAGGATGCCACAGCAGAAGAGAAAAAAGAGATGATGAGAAAACGCTTTTTTGCAGATATTTTCCTTTCTTCTGCAAACGCCATTGTGTCCGATGGCAGAATAGTAAATGAAGACGGTGCTTCCACCCGTGTGGCACCTATGATTTACGGCCCGGACAAAGTGATTATCGTAGCCGGTGTGAACAAGATAGTGAACACCCTGGGTGAAGCCAACGCCAGAATAAAGAAAGTGGCCCCGGTAAACTGCAGAAACATAGGCTTTGACACCCCTTGTGTACGGGACGGCAAATGCCACGACTGCCGCCACTTCCAGCGCAGCTGCTGCACCAGTGCAGTGCTGAACTATTCCAGAATCCCGGGCAGAATCACTGTGGTGCTGGTGGGGGAAGAGCTGGGCATATAGCACACCGGAAAATCAGATAAAAACAAAAGAGAGGTGTAAAAACCTCTCTTTTTTATTTACAGCACATCTGTTACCAGCTTTATAAATATGCCTATCAGCACGATGATAAGCATTTTCTTTACAGCCTTGCCGCCGTTTTTAATTGCAAAGGAAGAGCCCAGATAGTTGCCCAGCATATTTGATGCCGCAGCAGGAATTGCAAACATCCATATTACCTTGCCGGCCAGCAGGTAGCTTGTGGCCGCTGCCAGGTTTGAGGAAAGATTGATTATCTTGGCGTTGCCGCTGGCTGTTATGTAGTCATAGCCGATAAAGGTGGTGTATGCAAAAATGATGAATGTGCCTGTGCCCGGGCCAATAAGGCCGTCATACATGCCGGTGCAGAAGCCTATCACAGCAGCTGTGATGTACAGCCTGATGCCGAAGGCCTTCTGTATGCCGCTGTCACCCTTTTTGTTGAACAGCACAAAGAATGCGATAAAAGGCAGGATAAATGTGAAGCCGGCCTTCAGTATGTTCTGGTCAATTTTCAGGGCAATCTGGCTGCCTGTAAAACTGCCGGCAAAGCTGATTACGGCACTGATAAGGGCGGTGTCCCATTTCACCTTGCCACTTTTTGCGTATTTGGCCGCAGCAAGGGAAGTGCCCAGTGTGGAAGAAACCTTGTTGGTGCCCAGCACCTGGTGCATAGGCAGGCCTGCCAGCATATAGGCAGGTGTGGAAATAAGCCCGCCGCCACCGGCAACGGAATCTATAAAGCCTGCAAGGAAAAGCAGGGGGCAGATTATCAGCAGCTGTGTAATAAAATTCATAATAACCTCTGTGTATTTATTTTATCTAAATATACAATATTTTCTTTTGTTTTACAACCAATAATTTATATGTTAAAATATATTTTATATGAATAGTGTGGAGATAAATATGAATAAAACATTGTATATAGTTATTCCCTGCTACAACGAGCAGGAAGTGCTGCCGGTAACAGCTCCCCTTTTTCTTGAAAAGCTGGACAGTCTGATAAAAAAAGGCCTGCGGAGCCGGGACTCAAAGATAGTTTTTGTAAATGACGGTTCCAAGGATGCCACCTGGGATATTATCACCGGCTTTGCAAAGGCAAACGATAAATTCACCGGCATCACCCTTACCAGAAACCGCGGCCACCAGAATGCACTGCTGGCAGGGCTGATGTGGGCAAAGGACCGTTGCGATGTGACAATTTCCATAGACTGCGACGGCCAGGACGACCTGAACGCCATGGACGAAATGATGATAAATTACCACGACGGCTGCCATATAGTATACGGCGTGCGCTCAAAACGTGATTCCGATACATTCTTCAAGCGCACCACCGCACAGGCTTTTTATAAATTCATGAATTTTATGGGTGCGGAAACAGTGTACAACCACGCCGACTACCGCCTGATGAGCAAAGAAGCCCTGGAAGGACTGGCGCAGTTCAGGGAAGCCAACATATACCTGCGCGGTATGGTGCCTATGGTGGGCTACAAATCCACCGCCGTGTACTATGAACGCACCGAAAGACTGGCCGGGGAAAGCCACTATCCTTTCTCCAAAATGCTGAATCTTGCTATGAACGGCATCACCAGCCTTTCTGTAAAACCCCTGCGCTACATCACCTTTATCGGTTTTGCCATGGGTATTATCAGCTTTATGGTAATGCTGTACGCCCTGTGGTCAAAGTTTTTTGGCGACACTGTAACCGGCTGGACAAGTATGATAGCTGTAATGTGCCTTATCAGCGGCATACAGCTTATCTGCCTGGGCATAATCGGTGAATACATCGGCAAGATTTACTCCGAAACAAAGCGGAGACCAAAATACATTATAGAAAAAACCACAGAAGATGAAAAATCCCCGGAACAGCAATAATTCACCATTACAAAAACAATCAATACTCATAAAACATCCGGAAGGCACCGCATACAGCTGTGCCTTTTGTTGTGTTATATGATAAATTATGATAGTATAGAATCAGTCAGGAAAATTTGAATTTGTAGGTGTGAATAATGAAAACTTTATATATGATTGGCGGCACTATGGGAGTCGGAAAAACAACTGTGTGCCAACAGCTCAAACAGGATTTACCTAACAGCGTATTCCTTGACGGGGATTTGTGTTGGGATGCAAGTCCCTTCCAGGTAACCGATGAAACAAAAGCAATGGTGACGAATAATATTTGTTACTTACTCAATAATT
>JAFQAF010000378.1 GCA_017400025.1 Oscillospiraceae bacterium | reverse complement strand
AGTACGATAATAAAAAATAATTAAAACAATAATTGTATCCGGAGCGCCTGCGCTCTTCAATCTGCCAAGAGCCGGACTGTGTCCGGTTGCAGATTGAACAACCACTGCGGTGGCCGTACCAAACTGAGCCACATCCCGTAATAGTGCGATAATAAAATCAATTATCGTAATGACTATTTTACTACAGCAGTTCAAAATAGTCAAGAAAAAACAATTACTTTGTTAAATATTTATAAGGTGCTTTACAAAAAAGCACAAATAATGTATTATTAGATTACAAAATTGTAAGGGAAATAATTATATGAAGCATACAAAAAATGTAAAAAAAGAAAAAGACAATTACCTGAAGATGACTTTTTTGTTTCCGGTAGTGACATCACTGATTGATGCAGTTATTATGATAGCAGCTATATATTTTGCCAATCAGCAAACTGTAGCAAATGTTGCATTTGCCAGACTTGTATTGCAGACAGCCACAATACTTCTGGCGGTCAGCCCGACATTCCTGCTTATAAATGCATTCCTTTCACACCGTCACTCCAAAAGATATCCAAATGGTTCAGCATTTTACATAAAAACCCCTATGCTTATATCTCTTTTGGTGTGGGGAACACAGATGCTTTATATGACAACCCTTACCGGAGCGTAATTTTTTAGGAGGATAAAAATGGGCAAATTCGTTATCAAAAAGACAAATACAGGCTACAATTTCCACCTCAAAGCAGGCAATGGTGAAACTATTGCTACAGGTGAAGTTTACAAAGAACTGGAAGCATGCCGCAACGGTGTGGAATCAGTTATCAGAAATGCTGCAGCTGCAAATGTTGAAGACCAGACAGTGGAAGGTTTTGAAACTCTTACACATCCTAAATTCGAACTGTACAAAGACAAAGCAGGCGAATTCCGTTTCCGTCTGAAAGCAAGAAACGGTGAAGTTATTGCAACAGGCGAATCCTACACAACAAAAGCAAACTGCAAAAACGGTATCAACAGTGTTATCAAAAATGCTGAAGATGCAGAAATCGTAGAAATGATTGAAGAATAACTTCGTACAGAGCACGGGCTTTTACGGCCCGTGTTTTCTTTTTGGTTGACTAATTGTGTAAATAAGGGTAAAATATTCTGTACGACTAAGTTATTATGAGGTTTACATAGATGAAAAAATTATGGCGGATTTATAAAAAACATGAAGAAATTATAAATTACCTTATCGTAGGTGTGTGTACTACAATATTCAGCCTTATTTTCTATTTTGCCAGCACCAGAACATTTCTTGACCCAAACAATCCTTTTGAACTGCAGATAGCAAATATCATCAAATGGGTTTCCGGCGTGCTGTTTGCATATGTGACAAACAGGATATTTGTTTTCAAAAGCAAAAGAAAAGATATCGGCAAAGAATTTGTGCAGTTCACATCCTCACGTGTGGCTACCCTCTTTCTGGATATGTTTGTAATGTGGCTTATGGTTACTGTGTGGGGCATCTGGGATTCCATCGCAGTGCTGGTATCACAGGTCCTTGTAACTGTAGGCAACTACATTATCAGCAAACTGTTTGTGTTCAGAAAGAAAAAAGAAAAATAAATCAGAAAAAGGTATGCTTTGCGGCATACCT
>JAFQAF010000038.1 GCA_017400025.1 Oscillospiraceae bacterium | reverse complement strand
TAGCAAGATTTATCTAACAGCATTATAGCAAATAAAAGTGTAAATTTCCACATACCATCTATTCGACCTATCCCAATTTATCGAATAGTTGTTTTCTGTGAATACACCTCCCTCCGTAAAAATGACGGAGGGAGGTTCTTTATATCTCAAATCAGTCCAAAAGGTAAAAGGGAGAAAATGCAACAATATGTTGTATATACACAGTTGTGCAAAATGAAAAGAAAAAGAGCAGATTTCTCTGCTCCTTTATTTTAATTTTCTGTATTTTCCTGTGGGATTACTGTGGTTTCTTCAGATGTTTCAGCGGTTTCCGGCTGTGTTACAGCAACGGCATCTGCTTCATCAGTGACTGTTTCAGGTTTCCGGTCGTCAGAAGTCATGATTTCCTTGAATCTTTCGCCTGTCATTTTTTCTTTTTCCATCAGTTCTTTGGCTACAACATGCAGTTTTTCTTCATTGGTGCGGAGGATATTCATACATTTCTGATAGCCTGCATCAACAATAGCACGGATTTCCACGTCAATTTCATTGGCAACTGCTTCGGAATAGCCTCTGCCCTGTGTGTAGTCACGGCCAAGGAAGGTCTGTTCCGGTGCGCCGCCGTACACTACATTGCCCAGTCTGTCAGAGAAGCCGTAGCGTGTAACCATAGCTTTTGCAATGGCTGTAACTCTTTCCAGGTCATTGGATGCGCCTGTGGAAATATCATCAAGGATAAGCTGTTCTGCACAGCGGCCGCCCAGCAGTGTAACGATTTCTTCGCTCATCTGTGTTTTTGTGCGGTAGTTGGAATCGTTTTCCGGCAGGGAAAGTGTATAGCCGCCTGCCATACCGCGGGGGATAATGGAAATTTCCTGTACAGGGTTTGCTGTAGGGCAGAAATAGTGTGCGATGGCATGGCCTGCTTCGTGGTAGGAAACCAGTTTTTTCTCTGCAGGTGTAACAACGCGGGATTTCTTTTCCGGACCGGCAATAACCTTGATTGTAGCGGCTTCGATTTCTTCCTGTGTAATAGCCTTTTTGCCTTTTTTGGCAGCCATAAGTGCTGCTTCGTTTACCAGGTTTTCCAGGTCAGCACCGGTGAAGCCCGGTGTCTGTTTGGCAATTGTTTTCAGATTGATATCCGGGCCTACAGGTTTGCCTTTGAAATGCACTTTCAGAACTTCTTCACGGCCTTTGATATCCGGTACGCCTACATAAATCTGTCTGTCAAAACGGCCGGCACGCAGCAGCGCTTTGTCCAGGATATCGGCACGGTTTGTGGCAGCCATTACGATAACGCCTTCGTTTGCACCGAAGCCGTCCATTTCAACCAGCAGCTGGTTAAGTGTCTGTTCCCTTTCGTCCTGGCCACCGCCCAGGCCTGCACCTCTCTGGCGGCCCACGGCGTCAATTTCATCGATGAAGATAATGGATGGTGCAGATTTTTTTGCTTTTTCAAAAAGGTCACGCACTCTGGATGCACCTACACCAACATACAGTTCAATAAAGTCTGAACCGGAGATGGAGAAAAACGGTACGCCTGCTTCGCCTGCTGTGGCTTTTGCCAGCAGGGTTTTACCTGTACCCGGAGGGCCTACCAGCAGCACACCCTTTGGTACACGGGCACCCAGTGAGTTGAACTTGCCCGGGTTTTTCAGGAAGTCAACAATTTCCACCAGTTCTTCTTTTTCTTCGTCTGCACCTGCCACATCAGAAAACTTTTTCTGTGTTTTCAGGTCTCCGGCGTCCTTGGTTTTTGCACGTCCCACGGACATACCGCTCTTTGCACCGTTCTGGTGATAAAGCATATAGAAGAGGAAAATTGCCACACCTACTGTGATAAATGATGGCAGCATGCTCACCCACGCAGGCATAGTAACCGGTGTAATCCAGTTGTAGACTATCTGTTTGTCAGGATTTCCTGCATTCCATGCTTCCACATGAGGGTCGATTTTTTCTATAAAGTAGTAAACATCAGGCACTTTATAGAGTATAGTTTCCTCACTGTCCCATTTTTTGATTTCCACGTTGTTGTTGGAAAGGTACAGTTCATAGGATTCTACCTGATTTGTTCTGAACAGGTCTATTACTTCACTGGTTTTCAGTTCTGTGTAATTGGATGGTCTGTTCATCATAACTGCCATAACCAGCAGCATGAGAAGAATACCTATATAAGGTATCTGAGGTCTCTTTTTTGCTTGCAAAAGAAAGTTCTCCTTTTTGTAAATTTGAGGTTATCTTGTGTAAACCTCTGGTTTGAGTACGCCGATAAACGGCAGGTTGCGATATTTTTCATCGTAGTCCAGGCCATAACCAACAACAAATTCGTCCGGAATCTGGCGGCCTGTGTATTTGGCCTGAATATCAGCCACACGGCGGCTTGGTTTATCCAGCAGTGTGCAGATTTCAATGCTCTTAGGGTTACGGTTTTTGAGAAGGTCCATAAGGAAGTTCAGTGTAAGACCGGAGTCAAGAATATCTTCAACAATAAGAACGTCCTTGTCTTCAAGAGGAACATCTATATCCTTTACGATTTTTACATTACCGGTGGACACTGTGCCTGAACCATATGAAGATGTAACCATAAATTCAATTTCACATGGGCATTCAATAGCGCGCATCAGGTCACCAAGGAACACAACGGCACCTTTGAGAACTGTGATGAGAAACAGATTTTTGTCTTTGTAATCTTCTGTGATTTTTGCACCCAGTTCTTTAACGGTTTTTTTCAGTTCTTCCTCTGTGATAAGCACGTTTTTGATGTCGTTTAACATAATAACCTCCAAATACTTTTTACATCTGTTTTATCAATAATACTTTTTCTGTGTTTTCCCCCGGCACGTAAGGCTTGTTTGTGCCGTAGTCAGCCAGCCAGAGCACGCTGTCTGTATCATCTGTCAGTACAGCCAGTGTATCCCTGCGCCGGAGGGGGACTTTGTCTTCCGTAAACAGTTTTTTCAGGGTTTTTGTCACCTTGCGTTCCGGCAATGTAATTTTATCCCCTGATTGTCTTGTACGCAGTTTAAGTATACCTTTTATTTTATCATAATTTACACAATATGTTAAATAGTTTTTGTCGCTTTCTTTTATTTTTTTGAAATTCTCTGCAGAAATTACAGAAATCTCAAAATATGAACCGGCAAATTCTGTAAATCCGTCAACAGCAACCGGCTGCGGACGGTGTTTTTCAGCCTGCACCGCTGGCTTAGGCGTATAGAAATACAGCCAGCCGCCCCTGATGCGGCAGAAAGTGTTCCGGGAGAGCTGATGCTTGAAATCCCCCTGGCCAAGGGCGCCGTAAATCAGATTTATATTATCCTTTGACAGGCAACCCAGCCTGTCCAGCTGGTTTCTCAGAAGGTTTTTTATCACAGCAGGGTGTTCTGAAAGAAGGATATTTACATCCAGCCCGTTTACACCCAGACTTTTCCTGTAAAGATTATCACTTAATTGAGTT
>JAFQAF010000377.1 GCA_017400025.1 Oscillospiraceae bacterium | reverse complement strand
TTTGCAAAAATGCCTTCAAATTCCCGGCATTTTTCATCTGTTACCAGACTGTTTTCCACATAGATATTCAGCCCTTCGCCAATTTCACTTGGTGTATTTGGCAGCATTCTGATAACCGGCAGGTCCAGGCCGTTTTCCAGCAGTATTTCTGCCAGACCTTCCAGTGTGATGCCTGCGGCGATGGAAACCACTGTCTGCTGCACACCTTTTTCTGCCACCTGTTTCATAACCGGCACCAGGTCTGCCTGTACGCCGCGCAGTACCTGCGGTTTCACTGCCAGTACCACGTATTCTGCTGCCCGGCAGGCCTGCTGTGCAGTTTCAGCGGCAACACAGCCGGTTTTTTCAGCCAGTGCTGCAGTTTTGGCTTTGTCTGTATCAAAAATAATCACCTGTTCAGGGTTTATTGCCCTGCACACACCCATAATCAGAGCACCGCCCATATTGCCGGCGCCTATAAATGCAATTTTTTTCATAGCAATCTCCGTAACTGTCAATATTTATAAATATTTTACCATTAAAAAAGACTGTGTACAATAGACACAGTCTTTTAATCTGTACTTTATCTTGTTACCGGGATATCCACTTTTGTCATTGAAAGTTCAAAACCGTCTTCGTCCAGCAGTGTGAATTCAAAGCATACACTTTCAGCAGTGATGTCTGTGCCGGTTATATCCATTGACACAGAGCCATCTTCCATTGCTTCAAAGGTGAATTCCTGCAGTACGCCGTCTGTATCGGTGAAGCTGCGGTATCTTGTCTGCAGGGTAGGGTTCCAGTTGTGGGTAAGAAGGAAGAAGTTTACCGGCTGGTAGCCGCCGTTGCCGTCAATTTCATTTACTGTCCAGTCTGTCAGTTCAATCCATGCATCGGTATTGTCTGTGAATTCTCCGTCAGAAGTATCCGGCACCTCTGTATAGTCGTCCGGTACAGCAGGCAGGTCCTCTGTAGGGTTGTCCCGGCCGGCAGGAGTGTCAGTACCCTCTGTTTTCTGTGGAATCAGCTCATACACAGGGTCACCCGGTGGAGGTGGTGGAGCGTCCTGTTCAAACAGTCCGTCATACACTATGTCAGCAGGGTCAATCCGCGGTTGCTGTTTTTCAAAGGCTCTGCCGTTGTATGTGCAGTCTTCACCGCCCAGTATAAACCACTGTGTGTCACTGTCCAGCACATCTGCAGCGTTTGCGCCATCCGGCAGAACGCCGGACACATCAGAAATTTCCAGGCCGTTGCCGGTATTGTAGAAGAAAAGGGCCATATCGTCATAGCCTTCAGGCACACGCAGTGTCAGATTGTAGAATGTTACAAAAACATGGTTTGCCAGCCACTGGCTGCCCCAGAATTGGTCTTCCATAACAGTAACTGTATATTCTTTGCCGTCCAGTTCCACAGTCCAGCTGTCTTCGCCGCCGATTAAACCGTCTCCGTTTATATCAGCAAATATAATATTGGACATACTGCCCCAGCTGTATGCGTTGTAGTCATTGTATATAAAGCCGGCGGTCAGTGCTTTGTCCACCATGCCTTCTTCACCTTCCACAGGTGTTACGGAATATTTGCTTATGTACACGTAGCCGTTGGTTTCCATGCTGTTGTCCTGATAGCACACGGTTTTATGGGGATATCCGCCTCCGATGTCCATAGGCCGGTTTACCACACCGAATGGGTATACCAGTTCCGGTTTGCCGGTTTCAGTGGCTGCTGTGCCTTCTGTACCGCCGCAGGCAACCATGGAAAAAGCCAGTGCCAGAGCCAGCAATACGCTTATCACTTTTTTCATATCGGGTCTCCTTTTTACGGAATTTATATACTTTTATTATAGTGAATTCCTGCTTTATATTCAATACAGTTTTACACAATATCAAAGAAAAGAGCACCTTTTTACAGGTGCTCTTTTTATGCGGTATAACAATGTTTGTATTCAGTGTACTTATGCTGTCATTGATATCAGGCATAAGAGGGAACAGCTTTGTCAGTCTTTTTCAATTTCAACCCAGCACCAGCCTTCTGCGCAGGTGATTTCGATATCGTTTCCGTATCTGTCTTCGATTTCCCATTCGTAAACATAGCCCGGAATATCGCCGGTTTCTTCCACTCTGAAACCGTATGCTGCCAGACCGTCAATATATTCAATCAGCGCGGCTTTGTCCTCGCCATAGCCGATAGTTTTGCCGTCAGCATCTGTCAGAGTTTCGGTTTTCAGACCGCCAAGTTCCATTTTGTAAGTATCTCCGTCCTGTTTTGTTGTCCAGCCGGAGAATGGAAGCTGTGGAATAAGTGCTTCGTAATCATTGGAAGCCCAGCTTGTGTCAAAAGTGCCGTCGTCAACCTTTTTGTCTTCTGTTACTGTGTTGTCTGCAGGCTTTTCTGTGCCGGCTGTATCGGCTGCACCGCCCGGATTTGCTGTGCCGCCACCGCAGGCAACCATACCAAAAGCCAGAACAACAGAAAGAATAATGGAAAGTATTTTTTTCATAGTGTTGTTCCTTTCTTTTATAGTTGAATATAATTATATCAGTCAATTATGTGTAAAATGTGTTAATAAGTATAAAATACTGTTTAGTGTTTCTGATTTTCCACCCAGCCCTTCAGCCACCACAACAGCACAAAGGAAACTGTTACAAAGCCTATGCCCAGCACAAACAGCACATCATAGCTCTGTGTATAGTCATATATGTAAGGCAGCAGGGAGGATGAAAATGCCCCCAGTGTAAAGGAAATTGTCTGGAAATTTTTCAGATGTTTTGTATAGTCTGCGCCCCATACCTCCATAAACAGCAGGGGAGGTATATTGGCGTCCACTGCAAATATAGTGCCGAACATCAGTGCAGCGGCATACAGCAGGCTTTCAGACTGCTTGCACAGCATAAACATCACAAGGGAAACAATAACCATTGTGAAGGTTACACTCAGCGCTTTGTAAACACCCACTCGGTCTGCCAGCCAGCCTGTCAGCAGTTTGCCCACCACATTGCCTATCATTGCAAAGCTTGTCAGCATTGCGCCGGTGCTTACTGCATAGCCAAGGGATGCGGCATACAGCGGAATCTGGTTCAGCACCCGGCCTATCAGGCAGGCCAGGCATATTACTGTGACACATACCGGGAATATATATACAGGCACTTTATAGCTTACAGACTGTATTTCCTTTGTGGCAGTCTGCTGAATTTCACTGCCGTAGCCGTATGGCTTTTCGCCCATTTCTTCCGGTGTCAGCACCAGGAACAGTGCCGCAGGCACAGCTACCAGCACAAATGTAATCACACCCATCACCACACAGGCACCACGCCAGCCTATGGTTTCTATCAGCTTTGAACAAAGGGGGCTTACCACCGCACCCAGAATGCCGGAAGCAGACATTGCCAGCCCCATTACAAAACCTTTTTTTGCGTGGAACCAGTTGGCCAGCAGCACGGATATGGCCATACCGGTGTAGCTGGTGCCCACACCTATGAAAAATGCAGACACATACCACTGCCACAGCTGTGTGTAAAGCCCCATGGACATGTATGCCACACAGGTCACTGCGGTGAT
>JAFQAF010000376.1 GCA_017400025.1 Oscillospiraceae bacterium | reverse complement strand
AGAATCTGGCCGCGGTAGTAGGTGTCTGCCACAGTGTCGTGGAGGGTGATGCTGTAGCCGCCGTTCAGAAGGGCGTCCACATACTGGGCTGCCAGCTCTTTGCCGCCTGTACCCAGAGTATAGGAGAGAATATGGCCACTGTCCGGGTCTTTATGCTCTGCAATCTCTGCAAAAAATGATTCTGCATCCTGCACATAAGGTGCGGCCGGTCTTTCTGTGGGCTGTGGGGCGGGGGTACTTTCACCGCCGCAGGCGGCCAGGGAAAGGCACAGAGCCATCGCTGGGATAAAGGTCAGAAGTTTTTTCATAAAATCACGTCCGTAAAATTTATATCTGTTGATTTTATTATAATTACTGCCGGCGGCAGTTGTCAATCTGCATCTTTGCGCAGGGATAATTTATGGGCGTGGCGGCAGTTTCTCTTGTTATACGTGGCAAAAAATAGTATTATATAACAAAAGGAAAACCGGTGGCACACTGCCACTGTGATATATACGGGGGTATTATGGAATACAGACTTATAGCCACAGATATGGACGGCACACTGCTGGACGAAAACAGCACCATCACACCGGCCACCTGTGAGGCGGTGAAAAAAGCCATGGACAAAGGGGTGAAATTCATCCTCTGCACCGGCAGGCCTGTGCGGGGTGTGAAAAAATATGTGGACCAGCTGGGGCTGGACTGCCCGGTGATTACATACAACGGCGCAGTGGTGGTACACAGCACCACCGGGGAAATCATCTTCAGCCAGAATATGGATACAGCCGAAGCCAGAAAGGTCTATGAAACTGCCCTGGAAAAAGGCACCTGGTTTATTGTCTGGTCACAGAACAGGCTGTATACCAACAGATTCGGCCCCCAAACCGATTTTTACCAGAACATCACCTCTTCACGGGCATCGCTGATAGAAGACTTTGACTCCTTGCTGGCCCGGGGCATCACAAAAATGCTGTGGGGCGCAGAGCCGGAAATCCTGGACGGCTGGATAGAGGAGCTGAAAACTGCAGGTTTCAGCGAAACCACTTTTACCAAATCCCGCCGGTATTATCTGGAATTTTTCTCAAACAGGACATCAAAGGCTGTGGCAATGGAAAAGCTGGGGGAATACTACGGCATAAAAAGGGAAGAGATGGTTGCCCTGGGGGACCAGACCAACGACCTGCCTATGATTGAATACGCCGGCCTGGGTATAGCCATGGGCAATGCTGTGGAGGCTGTAAAGGCTGTGGCGGACTGTATCACCGCCCCAAACACAGAAGACGGCGTGGCAAAGGCCATTGAAAAATACATACTGTAAAACAGAGCGGACAGGCAGTTTTTCCCGTCCGCTGATATTTATGGAAATATTTATATATTTGTGTTACACTTTTTATAAAGAAAAACAGAAAGAGTGATATTATGACAGAAAGAGAAAAGGCCCTGGCCGGCATGTGGTTTATCCGCGGAGACAAAGACCTGAAAGCACGGCGAGACAGGGCGGAAAGCCTCTGCTTTGAACTGAATTCCACCCCGCCGGCAGATGTAGACAGAAGAAGCCGGCTTACAGGGCAGCTGCTGCCCCACGCCGGGGAGGGCTGCTATGTAAAATCCCCTTTTATCTGTGAATACGGGGAATACATCACCACCGGCAAAAACTTTTTTGCCAATTACAACTGTAAACTGATGGACGGCGGCAGGATAACCTTCGGGGACAATGTGCTTATAGGCCCGGACTGTACCTTTGTCACTGCCACACATCCTACAGACCCGGCCAGACGTCTGGCGGGCTGGCAGATTTTTAAAAATATCACAGTGGGCAGCAACGTGTGGTTTGGCGCAGGGGTTACAGTGTGCCCGGGTGTCACCATAGGGGACGATTGTGTAATCGGTGCAGGCAGTGTGGTGGTAAAGGATATCCCTGCCGGCAGTGTGGCTGTGGGCAACCCCTGCAGGGTGGTGCGCCCGGCCTGTGAAGACGGGGAATAGGCAAAATAAGAGAACTGTAACAATTGTTTATAAAGCACAGGCTCTGTGGTACAATTGGCAGTGAGGTGAAATACATGAAAAAACTGCTGAAAAAAACCGGGAAAATGCTTTTGCTCTACGCCGCCTTCGGTCTGCTGACAGCCCTGGTGGTCACTGCCACCGGCGCAGGGGAAAACCTTGTGGTAAAAAGCGCCCTGGGCAGTATGTCCCCCGGCACATATATATGGCTGATGTTTCTTGTGGCTGTATACTGGCTGCCGGCAGCGGTTATCTGCCTGGTTTCACCGGCTTCATATCTCCGTTTCCCTTTTGCAAAGGCCGGCATCGTGCTGGTGCTGGGGGTGTTCGGGGTGCTGCGGACCGGCATAATCAGAAAAAAGAGCTGAAAGTGTTTTGAATAAAACTTAATTATAAAAAATATTTTTACATTTCTGTTAATAATATAAAAATACTGTTGCTTTATTGATGGCTTTTTATTTATAATATAAACAGAATAAAGAAACGGGAGGCGTTATTATGGCATTTCTTGACAAACTGAACAAACTTGCAAAGGACCTGGAAGAAAGAACCGGCGACGCTATGGAAATATCCAGGCTCAACGCCATTGTTGGCACAGAAGAACAGAATTTTGAAGAGGCAATTTACAAAATAGGGGAATTCTATTATGAATTCTATCTTGCCGGCGGCCGGCTGGAACCTAATATCAGGGCTGTGGCTGCAGCGGCAAAGGAACACACAGAAAACGCCGCACGCGCAAAGGCTGACATAGAGCGCATCAACGCTGAAAACGAAGCCGAAAAAGCCGCCGCCAAAGAAGCCGCAAAGGCCGAACGTGAAGCCGCCAGGGCAGAAAAAGCCGCCGCAAAGGCAGCACGGCTGGAACGGGACGCACAGCGGATGGCTGAAGCAACCCGGGAGGAAGCTCCTGCCCCGGAAGAACTGCCACCGGTGGAAGAAGTATAATAAAAAAGGACGGGTTATCCCGTCCTTTTGTGTTATATACACCATTTGTATTATTATTGCAATTTTGAGGCGGTCAGCAATCAGCACTGTGGCATACCGCCTTTTCAATATACAGCTATATTACAAAGCTTTTTACTCCTTTATATATACATATATAATAAAATGGGCGT
>JAFQAF010000375.1 GCA_017400025.1 Oscillospiraceae bacterium | reverse complement strand
TTGCAAAATCCCAGGAAATGGACGGCAATTCGTTCAGAATTTTCCGTACAGACGACGGCGCATTCAATATCGATGCAGTATGGCTGGTTGACCTGCTCAACACAACAGACATTGATGACTACTCCAGCCTGCAGTACTTCCAGAGAAGACTACGTGACAGCGGCATAATTGCCAAGCTGGAAGAAATGGGCGTTAAAGAAGGGGATACAATACGTATCGAAGACTTCGAATTTGAATTTGTATATTAATCAGAGGACTATATGGTAGATATAAGAGAGCAGTCTCCGCTTTCATTTGCATATGTGGGAGATGCTGTTTATTCGCTTTTGGTTCGCGAGTACCTTGTAAAGGAAAAACGATACAATATAAACAAGCTGAACAAGCTTACTGTGCAGTATGTCAGCGCCCACGGGCAGTATCTGGCACTGCAGCTGCTGGAAGAAATCCTTACAGAAGAGGAACAGACAATGGTAAAAAGAGGTAAAAACACCTCCAAAGCCACTGTTGCAAAGCATGCTTCCGTTGAGGAATACCGTGCATCCACCGGCTTTGAGTGTATGCTGGGCTGGCTTCGTCTCAAAGGCGAATATGACAGAATAAACTATCTGGTTGAGTATATAATCAGAAATCTTGAATTTGATAAAGCACAATAAAAGAAATCCACCGGCTTTACGGTGGATTTTTCAGGTATAGAAATGAAAATAGAAACAGAAAGACTTCTGATAAAACCTTTGACAAACAATGATGGCGATGCAATGCTCAATATACTTCAGGATTTTGAAAACTCTCCCGCCAGTTCCTATGATTATCCGCGGCCTGTGCAGGAAGATAAAATAAATATGCTGCTCAGGTATTGGGTGAGAAGCGGAAAATATTTTATGATATATCTGAAAGACACAAAGGAAATCTGCGGATTTCTGTGTTATGAGGATGATGAGGTGGGGTTCAATATCCATACATCATATCAGCGCCAGGGTATAGGCTATGAAGCATTGACTGCTTTTATAGAATATATGCACAGCTACAGAAAGAAAAGACACTTCACCGCTCAGGCCGCACTGGAAAACATTTCCTCTGTACGCCTGCTGGAAAAGGCCGGATTTTTACTTACAGGCACCGAATATATTTCTTTCAGAAAAAATACAGAAGGCATACCGGCGCAACAGAAATGCGGGAATTTTACACTTGAAATATAAAACACACAGAAAAGAGACTGCTTTATGGGCAGTCTCTTTTTGTCAGTCATATTTATGCTCTTTTACAAAATCGCGGTACAGGGCCGGGGTTTCTGTGGTTATACCAAGCATTACCCTGAATATATCCTGGCCTTTCATCACAAACTGTTCTCCTGCCAGTTTTGCGCTTTTTTCATCCGGCATACGGACAGTCATGGAAAAAAGTGAAAAGTCACTGTCTTCTATGGAACATTTCAGTTCATAGCCTCCGTCTTCCAGAGGTATTATCTCGGTTTTGTTCTGCTTTTTCAGCGCCTCGTACTGCAGCAGGTTTACTGCCATTGTATAGGCATATCTTTTTACAGTTGTGTTCACTGCACTTTCCAGCTGCTGTGCAATTTCTGCACCCTCCGGCAGTATGGAAAAGCCCTGCTCATCCTCTTTTATCAGTCTGTTGTCCAGAAGATGCTGCAGTGCGCTCTGCATTTCAAAATAGTTCACCAGTTCCTGGCCGCAGACACATTCAATCAGCTGATTCTGTGTGATAGGCTGTTTCAGGCTGGCCAGAAGATAGCACAAAAGTATTTTTATTTCAGTTCTGTCTGTCAGTCCGCCTGTGCGCACACCGGCAGTAATAGCTTTGTTGTCCATAAAACACCTCCTGACACTGTAGTTTTAATTATAGCAAATTATTTCGGACTGTTCAAGACAGGCTGTTTTATCATTTGCACTATAAAACATATCAGTACTGTGCTGTGGACAAAATGCTGAAAAGTTTTGCTAAACATATACAAATTATAGAAAAATAAAAAAATAAATAATTTACCTGCAACGAATTGCATAAATCACTTGTAAAAATAGCTAAAACGTGATAAGATAAACTAAAGATTTTTAGGAGGAACTACCAATGAAACTTTTTATTGATACAGCTAACGTTGAAGAAATCAGAAAAGCCAATGATTTAGGCGTTATCTGTGGCGTTACAACAAACCCAT
>JAFQAF010000037.1 GCA_017400025.1 Oscillospiraceae bacterium | reverse complement strand
TATGCGGGCATCGGATATAGTGCATCTTTAGATGCTGCTAGTGACATAGGGCTTTGCCCGCATATGAAGAACCCCCGGCTTTGCCGGGGGGTTACTATTCGGAATTATTTTTTGAAAGGAACTTTATCTCTCTGGAAGTATTTGTCCAGCTGTTTTTTCATATCTTCCGGCATACCTTTATCCACCGGCAGTCTTGCTGCATTTGCACAGCGGCCGATAAAACCGATTGCCCAGTCACCGTCTTTTTTCAGCTGTTCTGCGGAGAGAGGGAACATCAGATCATATCTTGTGTGTATATCAGCTGTTTTGCTGCCACGGGACAGACCAAGGCTTGGCACACCTTTGTCTGCAAATGGTGCAGAGTCACTGGAATGAACAATCTGTCTGATGCTTACCGGCAGGCCGATTTCCCTGCAGTATGCCACTGCAAAGTTTTTCAGGTCATCGCCGCCTGTTACAAATACGTTGTTAGGACCCAGCACTGTGCCGCACATATCAAAGTTAAAGCACATTTTAATTTCATTTTCCACCAGGTCAGCATGCTGTTTTACATAAGCCTTGCTGCCCAGCAGGCCCTGTTCCTCACTGCCGCACCATACAAAGCGCAGTTTGCGTTTTGGCGGGTTTTTCAGGAAATGGCGGTAGATGTACATAATTGTGGCAGAACCTGTTGCATTGTCCCAGCTGCCTGTTGCCACCAGCACACTGTCATAATGTGCGGTGATAACGATGGATTCATCGTTGAACTCTGTGCCCGGAATTTCGGCCACCACATTGCGGGATGTGGCTGTTCTTTCTGTCTGGCGCAGCTCCAGATGGATTGTTTCTGCGTGGTTTCTCACCAGTTCAGTTGCATCCTTGGCCCAGATATAGAAGCCCGGAATCTTGCCGTTTTCCAGGAATTTTTCCCTCAGATGTCTCTGCAGAAAATCCCAGTTTTCGCTGTTCTGATACCATTTGCCCTGGATTACCATAAATGCAGCGGCATTCTTTTCGCACAGCAGTTTGTATGCATCAAAGGTCAGCTCATTGATCATTACCACTGTGTCGCTCAGGTCTGTGATGCCTATGTAATCATCAGCTTCACCCCGGCCTGCATACATGAATTTCAGGTCTACGCCGCCTTCAGGCAGGTTGCCGGACAGGCCATAGGCCATTGTTTCCACGTCCATTTCAAATGGTGCCACTACTCTGATGCTGCATTTTTCAATATCATACGCCGGAATCTCAAAGTCCTCCAGCCGGCACTGGCCGCCTGCAGCCCTGATTTCATCCATCAGCAGATGTGCGCATCTCAATTCATCTTCTGTGCCGCCGTGGCGCAGAAAACTCATTTTCTTTACCAGATCATATTGATATGTATTCATTTTGTATCTCCTGTAATTGATTTTACTATAAACACATATAAATGGTTTATTAATATGGTTATATAGCTTATTATAAATATAATAACATATTATCAGTTGTTCAACAAGTAACATAGTTACAAAGGAAAGGAGACAAATTTTCGCAAAGTATGTTAATT
>JAFQAF010000036.1 GCA_017400025.1 Oscillospiraceae bacterium | reverse complement strand
TTTCTTATGCTGGCAATACTGCTTATAAATTTCTATTTCCGCTATTTCAGGGCATAGCCGTGGGGAAATATTGCGGCATATTCAGCTTTTACAGATTTATATCAGCATAAAAGGCGGCTTCTGCCGCCTTTTTCAATATTTTGGGCCTATACTGCTGTATACCGCTTTATAAAATTGTATTTTTATGTTATTATAAAATTTACAGCAAATATTGCTGGCAAAAATACTGATTAATAAAGATATAATACATTATAGGAATAAAGGAAATTTATTTATGACACTTTACGCTGTAATACTGGCAGCCTGGCTGCTGGCAGGAGCACTGGGCTACAGGTT
This sequence comes from Oscillospiraceae bacterium, assembly GCA_017400025.1. The sequence continues at coordinate 10,492 of JAFQAF010000036.1, read as the reverse complement.
TCTGAAACAGAACCCCGGATACAAATTTACTGGCGGCAGAGCAGTCCTTTACGCTGTTATGGCGGTGGGTCTTGCCGTCAGACTGGTGCTTGCCGCCAGGGACTACGCCTTTGCAGTGGACATAAACTGCTTCAAGGCCTGGGCGGAATGCACCGCTTACTACGGCCTGAACGGAATGTACCACAGCGGCGTATTTCTGGATTATCCCCCGGGCTATATGTATGTGCTGGCACTGACAAAGCTGATACAGTCTGTTTTTGCCATAGAATATGACAGCGCCCTTTATACATTTATCATAAAACTGCCCTCCATTATAGCAGATATGGCCGGCACAGCCTTTGTATATAAAATTGCAGAGAAACACAGCGATGAAAACACAGCCCTTTTTGCGGCATCACTTTTCAGCCTCTGCCCGGCCACAATCTACAACAGCGCCGTGTGGGGCCAGATAGACAGCTTCTACACTCTGCTGCTGGTGGCCAGCCTCTGGTTTGTGTACAACAATCAGACTGTAAAGGCCGCTGTGGTTTACGCCGTGGCCCTTATCACAAAGCCACAGGCACTGCTTTTCGGCCCTGTGCTGCTGTTTTATATTCTTGAAAGAAAAGAGTGGAAAGAATTTTTCAAGGCCGTGGGCACAGGCCTGGGCTGTATGTATGTCCTGCAGCTGCCTTTCAGCCAGAGCCTTTCTCCTCTGTGGCTGGTAAACCTTTACCGGAACACCTTCGGTGGTTACCGCTACTTTACAATTAACGGTTTCAATATCTATATGCTGGCAGACCTTAACTGGAAAAGCCTGGATAAGTTGGGCTGGTCCGGCATTATCAATCCGGTGGTTATCGGCCTGTGCTTTGTGCTGTGTATGTGGGGCTATTTCAGACAGAAGGACAGGGTGAAAATGTTTTCCTCCGCCTTTGTGTTTATCACTGTTTTCTTCACTTTCTGCACAATGATGCACGAAAGATATATGCACCCGGCCATTATCCTGGCCCTGGTGTGCTATGTCCTTACAAAAAAAGGGCAGTGGCTTGTGCTGTTTATGGCCAGCGCCGGTGTGAATTACCTCAACGTGGTGGCCAGCATGCGCAGCCAGTGTGACGGCATGGCCATGACCGCCGCCATCTACAAGTCGGTGAGCATTGCCGTGATTGCCCTGTGCTGTTTTGCACTGTGGGTGTATGTGAAGGAAAGCCTTGCGGCAGAAAAGCTGAACCTTTCCGCAAGGGCAAAAAAATATATTCCGATAACAGCCATCACTGTTTTCTACACCCTTTTTGCCTTTATGCAGCTGGGCGATACCCAGAGCCCCCAGACCTATTACCAGTCACTTGAGGCAGGGCAGGAGTTTACTGTAAACTTCGGCCGGCCGGTGAACCTGCGCAATGTGTGGACTTTCAGCGGCATGGGCGATGAATTCTACCCGGAAACCGGCCGCAAGCTGGGCTGTGATTTTGAAATCCTTTACTCTGCAGCTGACGGCACCCTGCAGCCTGCCGCCACAACCCACCACGAATATGTGTTCACCTGGCGAAATACACCGGTGGATGTGTGGACAGACAGCGTCACCGTCCGTGCCACAAAAGCCGGCCAGGTGATGAACGAAATCATCTTTACCGATGAAAACGGCAGCATAATCTATGGCACACTGGAAACCGTCCCCGGCTTTGATTACGGCAGCTACACCCCATACAGCGCCCTGGACGAAAGCCATCTGCTGCCACGGGATACCGGCTATTACAGCTCAATGTACTTTGACGAAATTTACCACGCCCGCACAGCCTTTGAACAGCTGAAAGGCTATTCAATATACGAAACCACCCATCCGCCTCTTGGCAAGATAATCATATCCATAGGCATTGCCCTGCTGGGTATGACTCCTTTCGGCTGGCGTTTTATGGGCACTGTCAGCGGTGTGGTTATGGTGGTGCTGATGTACCTGCTGGCAAAGGAACTGTTGGGGGATGAAAAAATCAGCCTGCTGTGTGCCTTTATCTTCGCCTTTGACTTTATGCACTACACACAGACCAGACTGGCCACTGTGGACAGCTTCCTTGTTATGTTTGTAATGCTTATGTTCCTCTTTATGCTCAGATGGGCAAAACTGCCGCTGACTGCACCAAAGGAAAAAGCCTGGCCGCTGCTGTTTTTCAGCGGTGTGTTTATGGGCTGTGCCGTGGCAGTAAAGTGGAATGGTGCCTACGGTGCTGCGGGCCTGGCAGTGTATTTCTTCATTTCACTGTGGCTGAAATACCGCACCGCCAACAAAGAAAATGCCCCGGATAAGAAACAGCATCTGCACACAGTCATCAACACCTGCTGTGCCTGTGTGGTGTTCTTTGTGGTGATACCTTTCCTTATCTATTTTGCATCCTTCGGCCCGGTGCTGAACGCAGATGGCATAAAGGAAACCGTGGCAGGCTTTGTGAATTATCAGATTCATATGTTCAACTACCACTCACAGCTGGTGGCAGAGCATTTCTTCTCCTCAATGTGGTACACCTGGCCGGTTATGATAAAGCCTATCTGGTACTCCGTCACACGAATGGGGGCACAGGTCAGCACCATATCCGCCTTTGGCAACCCGCTGGTGTGGCTGCCTATGGTGCCGTGTATGGTGTATGTGCTGATAAACGGCATCAGAAAAAAAGACAGCCACAGCATCTTCCTGCTGTGCGGCTATCTGGGCTGTTATCTGCCCTGGGTGCTGGTTACCCGCCTGGCCTTTATTTATCACTACTTCCCGGCCACAGTTTTCGGCGTGCTGGCCATCGGCTGCCGGCTGCTGCCACTGAAGAAAAAGCTGGAAGCAAAGGGCAGGGAAAAATGGCTGCTGGCCTATCCGCTGGCGGTGTTTGTGCTGTTTGTGGTGTTCCTGCCGGTAATCAGCGGCGTGCCTACCACCCGGGCTTTTGCAGATTCTCTTGAACTGCTGCCTACCTGGTATTTCAACTGATACTTTCAACACAATACAGATAAAATGTTAAAAAGGAACGGCATTGCCGTTCCTTTTCTGATGTAACAATATGTAAAATATCGGTATGCGTGTTTTACATAGGCTGTATCTTCCGCCGCTGACAGCTTACACCATAGTGAGGGTGCAGTCTGCTACCAGTTCGCCGATTGGGTTATCGCGGTGGTCATATATCACAGTTTTTGTAAAGCCTTTCAGCGCTTCAATTTCCTTTTCTTCCAGCAGACCCAGCTGCATCATAACGCTCATTGCTATCTGTGGCAGGGCGCGCAGGGAACCGTCTTCCACTTTGATGGAAATACCCATATCCTTGCCTTTTACACCTATGCAGAAAACTGATTCTGCGCCGTCTTTCACACAGAATCTTCCGCCGGTATGCTTCATAAACTCTGTGCAGAAGCCGTTTGTGCCGGAAACCATTTCAGGCCGTGCATTCATGGCGTTGAAAAGTGTTGTGCAGGCTTCGCGGTATTTTTCAGGCGCATTTTCCGGTGTGGAAAATCTTGCATAGGCCTTGGCCACGTTTGTCATTGAGAAAACGTGTACAGGCAGGGTGCAGCCGTCTATACCTGTAGGTATTTCTTCCGCTTTCACATCAGTGAAGTCTTCAAATATTTTCAGTATTTCCTGCTGTGTGGGGTGTTCCAGCTTGTCGTATGTTTCAATGTCATAACCCTTTGTCTTGCACACGGACAAAAAGCCGCAGTGCTTGCCGGAGCAGGACTGGTTGATTTCATTGATTACCTGGTTTTCCATCAGCTGTCTTCGCATATATGCAGGGCTGATGGACAGTGCAGTGCCGCAGAGCAAAGCGCTTACCGGCAGTTCCAGCTTGTCCAGAAGACCGTAGATAACCTCTTTGTGCATATCTTCGCCATAGTGGGAAGCACACATGATTGCAAGTTCTTTCTGGCTGAAATCATATTTTTTATGTGCGCCGGACATAATCACGTTTATGGCCTGAATAGGCTTTTCAGAAGAGCGCATACATATTTCACGGTCAGGGTCACCTGTGTATGCAATCAGTTCACCTTTGCTGTTTGCAACTGCAACGTGCCCCCAGTGTCTTGATTCCACAAATCTGTTGCGTGTAGCTATTGCAAGCAATCCAGGGTATTTTGTCATAAAATCACTCCGTTCCTTTAAAATAATTAAGTGTTTGCTGCTTATACTTTTATATTATAATATACATTGATATATATCAAGTGAATTTTATGCTTAAAATTATAAAAAGGGCGGATAAACTTTATTTTATGCGGCAAAGCACTGCAGATTTTGACAGATATGAAAATACTGTACAGTTGCTGTTTTCCGCCCGGCACAGGCAAAACAGCGGCAGTCTGTATTGATTTTAGGCTGAAATGTTGGTAAAATAAAAGGTAGACTAAATTTCAATGAGGTTATTATGAATTTCAATTCTGTAAACTATATACTGTTTCTGCCTCTGGTGTGCATTGCCTATTTTGCACTGCCCCAGAAGTACAGAAACCTCTGGCTGCTTGCGGTCAGCTATTATTTCTATTACTGCAACGAAGCCCGTTTTTTCCTGCTGCTGCCGGTAATGACAGCCATCACCTGGCTTTTCGGCAAACTGACTGACAAAGCAGAGGGCAGAAAACGCTCCCTTGTGTTCCTGGCAGGCCTTTTTGCAAACCTGGGCACACTGGTGTTTTTCAAATACAACCGCTTTTTCCTGGGCCACATTGCAGCGTTTACCGGTGCAGCCATAGACCTTTCCTGGTGGCTGCTGCCTATGGGTATTTCTTTCTACATCTTTATGGCCTCCAGCTATCTTATAGATGTGTTCCTTAAAAAATACCCTGCGGAAAACAGCCTTGTAAAGTTTGCCGCATACATCACTTTCTTCCCCCATATCCTTATGGGCCCTATAGACAGGGCAAACAAATTCCTGCCCCAGCTGGATGTGGAACACAGCTTTGACTATTCCCGCACACGCACAGCCCTGCAGCTGATGGCTATCGGCTTTTTCAAAAAAATAGCTGTGGCAGATATTATGGCCATGTTCATAAACCAGGTCCACACAGACCTTTACAGCTACTCCGGCCTTATCCTTGTGTTTGTGGCCTTTATGTACTCTTTCCAGCTTTATGCAGACTTTTCCGGCTACTGCGACATCGCCCGCGGCTCTGCCATGATTATGGGCTTTGATATTACAGAAAACTTCAATGTGCCATACCTTGCCAGCAACTTTTCACAGTTCTGGTCCAGATGGCATATCTCCCTCTCATCCTGGTTCCAGGATTATATCTTCACACCTTTCGTGTGGACCAACCCTATGAAAAAACTGCCTCTGGTGGGCAGATTCTTTGAAAACCCGCCGGTACTGGTGGCCGTTACCCTTGTTTTTGTCACCAGCGGTATATGGCACGGCAACACCTGGAACTTTGTTATCTGGGGCTGCTGCCACGCACTGTACAGGGTGGGCGAAGAGCTGATTCACCGCCGCTTCGGCAAACCGAAGAAAAAGCAGAAGCCACTGCAGTTCTGGCCAAAGGTGGCAGCGGTGTTCTCCCTCACCACATTCAGCCAGATTTTCTTCCGCTGCAAGGATATCCCGGCATCAGTCTACTACATAAAGAGTATGTTCAGCGATTTAAGCCCGGCCACCTTCACAGCATCACTGTACAACGCTGTAAAGACAGGCTTTGACGCCACACCTATCCTTATTTACGGCTATATGGCCTTTGTGGCCATCACCCTGGCAATACTGCTGTTTATGGACTGGTACAGACACTTTAAGCTGAAAGGCAAATGCCTTACAAAAGGCCTGGACAGCCTGAAACCTGCCGCCCGCTGGCTGTGCTATTATGCACTTATCGCCTTTATTATGGCCGGCTTTATTATGAACAACGGCGGTTTTGGCGCTTCTGCCAGCTTTATATACAACAATTTCTAAATATCTGTATCAAAAAACAGTGAAAATCCTTTATAATTGTTGTTTTTTATGTAATTACTTGATATAATATTTAAACTGATTATTTTATTCGGAGGACGAAATGTTAAGATTTATTGCAGAAAACGGATATGTTGTGGTTATTATGGCCATCATATTTATGTATATGTATGCTTTTGCAGGCGAAGATATTATCTTCTTCAGAAAGAAACACTATGCAATTGACCCAAAGGCAAATGAAAAACTGGATAAGGAACTGGCAAAATTTGTGCGCACAAGAGACTATAAGGTAATGGGCAGAACTACTGTTGAGTTCGGCGGCACTACATACACTTTTGACGCTATCATGTTTACTTATTACGGCACAATCTGCTTCACAGCAGCACCACAGGCCGGCGACATCTACGGCGATGCAGCCAGCGAAGAATGGGCAGCTATTTTCCAGGGCGAACGCACACGTTTCTACAGCCCTGTTATGGCACAGAACGGCTCTATCAAAATGCTGAAAGACCTGTATCGTAAAGAAAAGGTAAAAGCAGGCCAGACAGACACAATGGTTGTTTTCACAAACCCTGATGCAAACGTTGCAGTTGCACGTTCACTGCCTGTTTGCCACCTGAGCAATCTGGTTTCTACTCTTTCCTCTGCAAAATATCTGGCAGACAACGGCGCAGATATTTCTGATATGATGGAAGCAGTAAAAAAATACTCAAAATAAAATCAGAACATATAAAACCGGGCTGTATGGTACAGCCCGGTTTTTGTGTGCTATAAATATCAGAATTTGATTTCCTTTGTGATAATCAGGTTCTTGTCTGTGGAGAAGCCTCTGGCGCGCAGGGCATTTTCCAGTTTTTCGTTTTCGATTGCAAATGTGCAGGAAACTTTTTTGATGCCCTGTGCCTTTGCATAGTTGATGGCAAAGTCAATACATTTGTCCATATCGCCGTCCATCATTGCAATGTGCAGTGCCACCTGATGCTGGAAACGTGCGCCGCATACGATAAAGCTGCCGCTTTCTGCATCTTCAAACACTTTGCCTTCGCAGGCGAATGCCTTCACGTTGGCTTCGTTGATATGGTGGAATGTGCGGTTGAAGCACATATAGTCGTGATATTCTTCTTTTTTAGGCATTATCAGTTCCACTGCTCTCTGCCATGTGGTATGTACAAAGCCGTGTGGGTTGCCGCCTTCCAGGTCTGTCAGGTGCATGCCTCTGTGCCAGCCGATTGTCTTCAGGCCGTATCTTTCAGCCAGGCCGCTGCTGGCGGCATTTGTTTCACCTGTAAACATTGCCATGGACGGGCATTTCAGCTCTGCTGCCAGTTCCAGCCATTTTTTGTATATGGCCTTGCCTGCGCCCTTGTTCTGATATTCCGGTGTCACACGCAGTGTTTCCAGCCAGCCGCTGCCGTCCGGCAGTACGGAAAAACGGCCAATGCCTATCATTTTGTCACCGTCATACACACATACCAGACCGCCGCCCAGGCTCTGGAAATAGTGCCATGCATCAGAAAGATACACATAATTGCCCATGGTTTCACGCTCTACGCGGTCAGCCTCCGGCAGGTCGTCATAAGTGGCGATTTTTACTGTAAAGTCCATAATATATACCTCCTGTTTTTATACGCAATACAATTGTATTTATTATACAGCAGAGTTTATAAAAATTCAATTGCAAATGTACCTCTGTAATGGTAATATTAATTTATTGAAATAAATATTTGCAGGTGAAAATTATGATTGATATTACCACTTCCTATGTGCTTTCCCTTGAAGGCAACGACATCGACACCAAAAAGGTTCAGAAGCTGAAAAAGGGCGATGCCCTGGAGCTGAAAAGAATAAATGATGCAGAGGACACCTTTGAAATCTGTGTCTGCCATAAGGATGGCAGGGAAATAGACCTGCTGACCTATGCCGAAAGTGTGGGCATTGCCCCGTTTATTGATGAGGGCAGTCTTACAGTGAAAAAGGCAGAGGTAGCCGCTGTCACAGTTACACCGGGCAAAACCCGTGCAAAGGATATCACAGACCTGCAGCTGCAGGTGACCTACAGCTATGACGAGGAAATCCTCTCCCGGTATGAAGATGCAGACACCCTGGCCTTTGCCACAGACCGGGACACAGTACAGACAATGGCCGCATTTTCCGTGGCCGCCGGCGACAGTGACGTTGTTATGGGCCGCCCTTACCTCAATCTTTATACAATGGATATGCCTATGGAATACGGCTGGCAGTACGAACTGTTTGATGTGGATTTTGAAGAAAACACTACCTATAATTTTTATGCCCATGCACTGTTCAGTGAAGATTTTACAAAATGTAAAGTTCTGGCAAAAGTTTACAATCCGGATAATGAAGATGAAGAGTTTGAGCTGGAGCTGGAAGAAAACGAAAAGCACACAGTGCTTACCTATGTAAACCACGCCCGCATCTTTGAAGGTGAAGAGGGCATCAACTGCGAAATTGAATAAGGGGTTTGTTTATGAGTGAAAAACTGTTTTATGAAAACCGGTATATGACAGAATTTGACGCCACAGTCCTTTCCTGTACAGAGGACAAAAAGGGTTGGGCAGTGGTGCTGGACAGAACAGCCTTCTATCCGGAAGGCGGCGGGCAGCCTGCAGACCACGGCACAATGTCCTTCGGAGACACAGTGGCACAGATTGAGGATGTGCGCGAAAGAGGCGGCCTGGTGGTGCATTACACACAGACAGAAATCCCCGCCGGCACACAGGTCCACGGTACTATTGACTGGGACCGCCGCTTTGACTTTATGCAGCAGCACACAGGGGAACACATGTTCTCTGGCGTTGTTATGTCAATGTTCGGCTACAGCAATGTGGGCTTCCACCTTACGGAAAAAGACAATGTTGTGGACTTTGACGGTCCTCTTTCAAAAGAAGACATCAATGCCGTTATGGACCGCTGCAACCAGATCGTGTGGGCAGACCAGCCGGTGGTTACCGGGTGGCCGGAAAATGTGAAAGAGCTGGAATACCGCTCCAAAAAAGAGCTGGCCGGCCCTATCCGCATAGTTTCCGCCGGTGAGGCAGACACCTGCGCCTGCTGCGGCACACATACATCCACCACCAGCCAGGCAGGCCCTGTTGTGGCACTGTCCAGCATGGCATACAAAGGCGGCACCCGAATACACATACTCTGCGGCAAACGTGCTGTGGAATATCTGAAAAACAGAAATGATGACTGCTATGATATTTCCCACCAGCTTTCCAGCCCGGTGGAAAACATAACATCAGCAGTTGCCGCAAGAATGAAAGAGATTGAAGAGCTGAAAATTGCCCTTGCAGCTGCCAAAAGACAGCTGATAGAATTCTGGGCAGAGGCTGTACAGCCGCAGGAGGGCCTGTGTGTAATGTGCAGACCGGACCTTGCCTCCAACGAAATACAGTCCCTTGCAGTTGCCCTTGGCGAAAAAGCCGCCACAGCTGTGGTCTGCTCACGGCAGCAGGGGGCAAACCCTAAAATCTGTATTGTGTCCACAGAAAAGGATACCAACAAGCTGGGCCGCCATATATCCGCCACCCTTGGTGGCAAAGGCGGCGGCAAACCGGGCATCTATCAGGGTTTTGTGGAAAAAGATGCAGATGAAGAAACCCTTACAGCTCTTGTGAAAAGCTTTGCATAAAGGTGAAAAATGTACGCTAAACTTGAGAAAAAACTGTAAAATAGCCGTCAGCCGGACAGCGGCAGACGGCAGAGTATCCCTGCCGGGAATATTCTCTCTTTTTATGGACCTTGCCTCGGAGCACGGGTCTGAAATCGGTTTGGGTATGGACACCCTTGCCGCCCACGGCCTTATATGGCTGGCCATCAGAACAAAAGTGAAAATCAACTCCAGGCCGGCGATGTTTGCGCCTGTCACCCTTTCCACCTGGCCCCGGGAGCCGGGCCGTGCCCGCTGTGACCGCTATTATTCAATGTCACAGGAGGGAAACCTTCTGATAGAGGCCAAAAACGAATGGGCAATGCTGGAGCCTGCCACAGGCTGCCTGCGCCGCATCACAGATGTGTACCCGCGGCAGCTGAATCACTGCCCGGATACAGTGTGTGATGTGCCTTACCACAAGGTAAGCGATGATTTTGCCGGCTGTGAAAAGCTGGGTGAGTACACCGTCACCAGTTCAGACACAGACACCAGCCGCCATATGAACAATGTGCAGTATGTCCGTGCCGCTTTCGGTATGTTTACCAACCGGCAGCTGGAAGCAATGGACATTGCAGAGGTGGAAATAGCCTACCGCCTGCAGTGTTTTGAAGGAGAAACCCTTTCTTTGTACCGCCGCGAAACCGAAAACGGCTTTGATATAGGCATAATCAAGGAGGATGGCAAAACTGCCGCCACACTGCGCGTGCTGTTCAGACAGTAACCTGCAGAAAATATTTCTGCAGAAATATAATTATAAAAACCAAACCCGGACTGGTATCCAGTCCGGGTTTTAATTGTATAACGAAAACCACCGGCTGTGCCGGTGGTTCAAAAGAGCTTTAGCGGTGAGTATAAAAAGTAACTCCTTTTGATGTAAAATAGACTTGCGGTCTGGCAACTGCAAGGACATCAAAAGGAGGACATTCAAATGAAT
>JAFQAF010000035.1 GCA_017400025.1 Oscillospiraceae bacterium | reverse complement strand
GCTGTTTTTGTTGCTGTACAAATAATTTAATTGTGTAGGCATAATTTAGCCTATACAGTTTATTATATTATATAATTTTTGCCTATATAATTCAAGTAAAAATTAACTGATTGGGCGTGAATACATGGATTACTACGAAATAGGGCAAAAAATCAGAAAATACCGCAAGGAAAAAGGTCTTTCCCAGGAACAGCTGGCAGAGGCTGTGAACATTTCTGTGACACATATGAGCCACATAGAGACAGCCAACACAAAGCTGAGCCTGCCGGTGCTGGTGGATATAGCAAAAACATTGCAGGTTTCCACAGACAGCCTGCTGTTCCGGCATACTTTCCGGCAGGAAAACACCGTGAACGAGCTGCTGCAGGTGCTTTCCGCCTGCACTCCACAACAGATAAAGCTGGTGTGCGAACTGGCAAAAACCGTGAAAAATACAGAAGGGTAAATGAAAGTCAACCGCAGGTCTTCTCCGGTTGACTTTTATAAAACTCTAATTTTCAACAACAATTCTTTTAAAAAATCTGTTATTTGTTGCAGTTATAACAAATGCTGCACAGATCAGGCTTCCATAAAAGAAAATATTTTTTAAAGGGAAGATATTTCCAAGCAAACCGTAGGAAAAAGTAGAAACAGCCATTGCGCCTGTGCTGGCAGATGTTAAAATACCCAATATACCTCCGCGTTTTTCTTCCGGAATCAGACTGAAAAGAACACTGTTTATTACAGCATTTGCCATACAGTTAGCAAACGCACCTACCCGGTACAGTGAAATTGATGAGTAAAAAGATACTTCGCAGCAAAGCAGTGCAAACATAACCCTGCTGGTAAATAAACCGTATTTCAGCATATTCCATCGCACAGAAGAGGAAAAATTTTTAACAGACAGAATAAATGTGCAAAGCATAACGGCCATACTTCCCGCACTCAACATATATCCATGCTGGGAAACGGTAAAACCTTTTTCAAGGACAAAAGCCAGCATTGTTTTGTCACATCCGGAGGACAGCAGATTGAATAATACAGCAAATACGGCTATTTTCTTCAGTCCTTGAGAGCGAAAAATAATTTTGGTATTCTCTGTAACAGCCGAAACGGACAGTTTGTTTCGGTTCTGAGGACATTTTGTTTTTTCAGGCAATTTTAAAAATACCTCGCCCAATGCTGATAACAGGAAGGACATACCATTTATGGCAATGGTTAAAGGCAGACCTGCAGCAGAGATAAAATGACCGGTGACTGCTTCAGCGGAGATACCGGACAAGCTTGTTGCGGCATTGTTTACAGCCTGGCCTCTCATCAGCTGGTTGGAAGGTATAACAGAAATAAGTGCAGAGGTTGCGGAAGGGGAAAATATTGATTTGCACAATGAACAGATAATAGTGAGAATTATTATCAACGGCAGAGACAGTCTGCCATACTATGCTGTGGCAGCTGCTGCAAGCATAATGAATCCTCTTACTATATCCATACTGATAATTATTGCTTTACGACGGAATATATCTGCTGTTATTCCTGTGAAAGGCATAAAGATGACAGAACATAT
>JAFQAF010000374.1 GCA_017400025.1 Oscillospiraceae bacterium | reverse complement strand
GTCCCCTTCCGTTAACTCGCCGCTGATTATGGCCGCCTTTATCCGGTTCTCTATCTGTGTGTAAATAGGGTCAGACGACCGGTTGGAAATAATTATATTCATAATTCACCTCTTGCAGTATATACTGTATATATTCAATATACACAGTATATACTGTTTTGTCAATAGAATTTGAAATATTTTCATATATTTTGATAAAAGGCTGTTGTTATTATGATTTTTGTGATAAAATAAACTTAAGTATGCAGATATATTTTTATATACAGAATGGAGAGATATTATGAGCATTCTTGACGGCAAAAAGAATATTCACTTTGTAGGCATTGGCGGCAGCGGTATGTACCCTATCGTGCAGATACTGGCAGGCAGGGGCTACAATATCAGCGGCAGTGATGTGAACGAAGGCGATATAATAAATTATGAACGTGCCATGGGCATTAAAGTAAATATCCCGCACGAAGCATCTGCGGTGGAAGGTGCAGACCTGGTGGTTTACTCTGCAGCTATTTTCAAGGATAACTGCGAACTGGCCAGAGCAAAAGAACTGGGCATCCCATGCATTGAAAGAAGCATTATGCTGGGCGAAGTAAGCAGATTTTTTGAAAAATCCATCTGTGTAAGCGGCACTCACGGCAAAACAACCACAACAAGCCTTATCAGCCAGATTATGATTATGGCCGGCAAAGACCCTGCCTGTGTAATCGGCGGCAAACTGCCTCTTATCAACGGCTACGGCAAGGACGGCAAAGGTGAAAACGTGGTAATTGAAAGCTGTGAATACAGCTACACTTTCCTGGAACTGACACCTTACCTGGCAATTGTACTGAACATTGACCACGACCATCTGGAATTTTTCAAAACATTTGAAAACCTGCAGGGCACATTTAAAAAATTCACATCTCTGGCAACAGGCGGTATAATCATCAACGGTGATGACAAAAACACCACAGAGGTAATAAAGGATATGCAGGTGCCAATCACCACCTTTGGTCTGGCAGAAGGCAATGATTACCGCGGTGTGAACGTGAGAAAAGAGCACCGGAGTTTCTATTCCTATGATGTGGAATACAAAGGTGAAATTATCTCCACAATACATCTTTCCGTACCGGGCAGACACAATGTGTACAACTCTCTGGCAGCCTTTGCAGCCTGCCATATGAGCGGCATTGATACAGCGGATATTGAAAAAGGCACAAAGGCCTTTGGCGGTGCAGGCAGACGCTTTGAAATACTGGGAACTGTAAACGGTGTGACAATAGCCGATGACTATGCACATCATCCGGAAGAAATCACAGCTACACTGAATGCGGCAAACGATATGGGCTTCAAACGTGTGTGGGCAGTTTTCCAGCCGTTCACCTATTCCAGAACAAAAATGCTGCTGAAGGAATTTGCCACTTCCCTGCAGCTGGCAGACAAAGTGGTGATGACAGAAATCATGGGCAGCCGTGAAATAAACACAATAGGCATTTATACAAAAGACCTGGCAGAGCTTATTCCAGGCAGCGTATGGTACGAAGGCTTTGACGGTGTGGTACAGCACTGCAAGGAAAACGTGAAACCGGGGGACCTGGTTATCACACTGGGCTGCGGCGATATTTACAAGGCTGCAAAAATGATGCTGAAAGAATTTGAAGAAGTAAACAAAGATTAATCAGCTGACAGAAAACAGAAGGGCGGGAAACCGCCCTTTTTATTTTTTCACATAATACATTTCCGGTCTTTTTGTACAAACAGCTTGACTTTTACCCTGCTGTTCCATATATAATAAAATTAATATGATACGATACATATACAAACACGGAAGGAGAAACTGTATGGATATGGTAAGACTGGGCAGAACTGGCCTGATGGTGACAAAAAACGGCTTTGGGGCACTGCCTGTACAGCGCGTGGATATGGAAACAGCAAAGGCCATTCTGCGCAAAGCCTATGAAAACGGCATAAACTATTTTGACACTGCAAGGGCATACACAGACAGTGAAGAAAAAATAGGCTATGCGCTGGGCGACGTAAGGGATAAAATAATTATCTCCACAAAGACTATGACCACCGATGTGGCTGTTTTCTGGCAGCAGCTGGAGGAAAGCCTGGCAAAAATGAAGACAGACTACATAGACATCTATCAGTTCCACAATCCGCCTTTCTGCCCGAAACCCGGTGACGGAAGCGGACTGTATGAAGCTATGCTGCAGGCAAAGGAACAGGGCAAAATACGCCACATAGGCATTACCAGCCACAGCCTGGCCATAGCAGAGGAAGCAGTAAAAAGCGGACTGTACGAAACACTGCAGTTCCCGTTTTCATATCTGGCCAGCGAAAAGGAAGAAGCACTGGTACGTTTGTGTGAAGAAAATGATGTGGGCTTTATCTGTATGAAAGCCCTGGCAGGCGGTCTGATAACAAATTCTGCCGCGGCCTATGCATACCTGGCACAGTTCCCTGTAGCACCTATATGGGGTATACAGAAAGAAACCGAGCTGGACGAATTTTTAAGCTACAACGAAAACCCTCCTGCCCTGACAGAGGAACTGACAGCATATATTGAAAAAGAAAGAGAAGAACTGGTGGGTGAATTCTGCCGTGGCTGCGGCTACTGTATGCCGTGCCCTGTGGGAATAGAGATAAACACCTGTGCCAGAATGTCCCTGCTGCTGCGCCGTAGCCCTGCCGCAGGTCATCTGTCTGAAAAAGGCCAGCGGAAGATGAAGAAAATTGAAGACTGTATTGAATGCGGACAGTGTGCCGCAAAATGCCCGTACGGTCTGGACACACCTAATCTGCTGAAGCGCAATTACGAAGACTACAAGACATTTATTAAATAATCCTGCACAGCTGAACAAACTGAATACCAGCCGGAACAATTAAAAAATGTTCCGGCTGTTGATTTTTGAAGTACCCGATGTCCCTGTAAAATCTGTAAACAGCTGTATCCGCTGAATATTATGCCGCACACCTCGGAGACACATTTTTTATATTTATAAACAGTATAAATAAAAGCCACCCTTGCGGGTGGCTTTTGCCTTGTGGGCTGTTTGTCGGAGAAAAATATATAAGCTTTGAAAGTTATTTTATAAAGAGGGTTGCAAACACAAATGCACACATTGAAAAACCTGTAAGTCTTCTGAAAATATTAACCATGGTCTTCTCCTTTATTCATATATCATAATGTTTTTGGTGTCTTTGTTTTGTTGAGTACAGTTTACAATATTAAGTTTTAACTTTCAATAGTTTATAAAGAAAGTTTACCGGTTGTTAATTAAAGCTTAATAATATTAAAAATTGATTAATCAACAGGAAACAGTCTGTTCACAAATTGTTTTTCCGGTGAAGTTATATGGTGTCGAAGGTGAGTATGGCCTTGAACATATCGCCGTCTATCTCCAGCGCCATTGTGCCGTTGAGTATTTCTGTAAGGCTCTGTGCTATGGAAAGGCCCAGGCCGCTGCCCTCTGTATTTCTGGAGGAGTCACCGCGGACAAAGCGTTCCATAAGCTCCTGGGCAGAAATATTCAGCTGCTGCTTTGATATATTCTTGAATGTTATCACAGCCTTGCCTTCCCTGTCCTCTGCAGATATGTACACCCTTGTGCCGGGCTGTGAGTATTTGCAGGCGTTGTTTAGCAGGTTGTCAAAAATACGCCACAGCAGCCTGCCGTCCGAAAGGACATAGATTTCCTTTTCCGGCAACTGTGCAGAAAGCTCCAGTCCCCGGTTTTCCGCTTTTTCGGTATATTCTCCCATGGCCTGATTCAGCAGCAGATTCAGCCCCGTAGTGGTAAGGTTTACCGAAATATTGCCTGTAGATGCTTTGGAGGCCTCCACAAGGTCTTCAATCAGTTTTTTCAGTCGCACAGACTGGCGCCGCAGCACCGCCACATAGTCTGCCATAGGCTGTGCCGTTACATTTTCTTTCTGGATAAGGTCGATGTAATTGATAATTGAGGTAAGCGGCGTCTTTATATCGTGGGAAACATTTGTAATCAGCTCTGTGCGGAACTGCTCGCTTTTTACCCGCTTCTGCACAGCCTGTGAAACCACTTCATTTATACTGTTCAGGTTTTCTGCCTGTTTCTTCATGGTGGCAGGCATATGCTTTGCATCTATCTGATAGGCTGTGTCGCCGGCGGCTATTTTTTCTATGCCTTCTGCCAGTTTTTTATAGGCTATGGCCATTGAGGCCAGCCACAGGGTTACAGCCGCCATTATACCCAGGCTGCAGATTGTTCCGACCGGAGAACCAAAGACCTCCATACACCAAAAACAGCCTGCAGATGCAGCCGCCATCACTGCCAGTATATGCCGGTACAGGGGCAGACTGTTTATGTAAAAACGTGCTGTGTCCCATATTCTGCCAAAGAAACTGCCTATACTGTGCAGGCCTTTGTAAACCAGGGTGTTTGTAATCAGCGTGTGGGTTTTGCAGCGTACAGCAACAGACATACAGCCGAATATACCGCCAAGATAGGCTATGCCCCGGAAAAGCAGTGCCAGAGGCCAGGTTCCGCCGCTCCTTGTGACAGCAAACAGCGCAACCGCACAGGCCACCAGGCAGCAGTCGCCTATAAAATATATCTCAAGGGGGTAACGGTCAAAATAATTAGGGGATACCTCTTCCCTGCCTCTGTAATGGCCGGCACTGCGGATTATCAGTGCAAAAAGCCCAAGGCCTGCGATGATACACAGTGAAAGGCCTGTAGTGCCCAGCCAGCGGCCGAAATTCATTATGCCCAGGTGTGCCCCCACAAACAGTATGTCCACGCCCAGCAATGCTATCAGCACACCGCGGAATATTTCATCTTCTATGTATTTTTTCATTTACCGTTCTCCATTTTGTACCCGTGGCCCCACACCACCTTGAGGTAGCGGGGTTCCGCCGGGTTTATTTCCAGTTTTTCACGCAGGTGACGTATATGCACCACCACAGTATTTTCTGCACCGTAAGGGGCATCGTTCCACACCTTTGTGTAAATTTCCTTTGGGGAAAATACCCTGCCGGGATTGTGCATAAGCAGGCGCAGTATTTCAAACTCTGTAGGCGTCAGGCTGACAGGGTCTCCGTCACAGATTACAGACTTTGCCTTGTCGTCCAGTGTTATACCGCCTATAGTAATGCGGTCTTCGTTTTCCAGCTTGCCGCCCAGCTTTGTATAGCGGCGCAGCCGGCTGCGGACACGGGCCTGCAGTTCCACCGGGTTGAAAGGTTTGGTGATATAGTCGTCAGCCCCCATATTCAGCCCCAGTATTTTGTCTGTGTCTTCACTTTTGGCAGACAGAAGAATAACCGGTATATTGTAATCCTCCCTGATTTTTGTCAGGGCGGAGATTCCGTCCAGCTGTGGCATCATAATATCCATAAGTACCAGATGTATGTCATTAGCACGGATTATATCCAGCGCCTGGACGCCGTTGTATGCAGTAAATGTATTGTATTCGCCGCCGGAAAGGTAAATTTTCAGGGCGTTCACAATATCCTTTTCATCATCACAGATAAGTACGTTATACATAAATTTCCCTCCATATCCATTATCTCTTTTTTACAATTAATATTATACAGGATAAATTCTTAAGAATTTCTTAATTTATGCTTTTCTGTAATTATTTTAATCCCCGCCGGCCTTTATGTAAACAGTAAAAATATTCTTTATGCCCGGCGGCAAAACAAAACAGCACATCATAAGATGCGCTGTCTTTATCAATACTGTTTCAGTCCGGAATGAAATCTGAAAATGCACCGTTTTCTGTAACAAGAAGACCTTTCATACCGGGGGATAGTTCTTCCCACGCAAACCGGGGCAGCTGATGCTCTGCCTTTTGGCCGCCCTCCAGCAGGAAAATGGCGGTGTATATCATTATCCGGCCCTGGCGGCGGGGAGGAACTGCGGAAAACTCTGCAGCTTTTTCCACTGCCGCTGTTTCTTCCTCTGTCATATAAATCTGCCTTGTCTTTATAAGCTTTGAGTTTTTTTCCAGCAGCACTGCCCTGCAGGTTTCTGTCTGCCGTTCCACAGGCATATCCCATATTTCTTCCTGCCGTGTGATTTCCTTTTTCCTTTTTATATATGCCAGCGGCATACCTATAAACACATATGCAATGCACGCCAGCAGTAAAAATCTTGCAAATACCATTTTATCTCCTGTAAAAAAGCCCGGAATAATACCGGGCTTTTGATGTTATGCATTATGGATAACCATCTGGTTGAACGGAATTTCTATGCCGTTTTCATCAAAGAGTATTTTCATTTCCCTGTTAAGACGTCTGGTAGCTATAAAATAATTCTCTTCGCTGGTAAGAGCCATAACTCTCACCACAACTGCAGAATCAGCCAGCTGCTGTACCCCTGAATATGTAGGCTCTGAAATAAATACGTCCTTGTTTCTTTCATAGATTTCCGGCAGTGCAGGAAGGATTACCTTTTCAATATCGCGGATGTCTGCATCATAGGATGTGCCGATATCGCATATAGCATAGGAGTTGGCTGTGGAGCGGTTCTGCACGTTGCGGATATCGGAGTTGTTGATAATTTTAAGGTTGCCGCCTGTGTCCCTGATGGTTGTTGTTCTCAGTGTGATTTTCACAACTGTGCCGCGGAATGTATCCAGCACAATAATGTCGCCGATATTGTAGATGCCTTCAAAGATGATGAACAGGCCTGTTACACAGTCTTCGATAAGGCTCTGTACACCAAAGCCGACAATCAGTGAAACAATACCAAGGGAAGCAAAGATTGTGCCCAGGTTTACACCCAGTACGCTGAGTACCCACACAACTGTGATGATTGCAGAAATGGTTTTCACCACGCTGATAACCATGCTGGCCACTGTAAGGCTGCGTTTTTTGCCTTTGGAAATTCTGTTCATAATCATGCAGATAACTGTTGTAATCAGCCACATGAAAATAACAACTGCTGCTACTGTAAACAGTTTTATCGGCGTGAAGATGCCCTCTGCGCCGCCTGTAAGGAAGCCAAAGGTATTCTGAAGTTCAGCTGCCATTGCGTTTTTTGCACCTTCCCCCAGGAACGGGTTGATTGAAGGTGTCAGCAGTACCACAAGAAGTACCGCAAGAATTGCTGTTTTTGCTATATTTTTACCATTTTTTATTTTCATTACCTCTTAAGTAATCTGTATTTTGTATTTTATCATACCCGCCCGTAAAATGCTGTAACTGTGAATATTGCCGTTGACCTTCTCATTGCAACATCATAGCCGGATGCCGGATCGTATACCATCCACCGGCCGGTTACTTCCACAGTCAGTTCTGCTGAATCTGTATCTGAAGTGATGAACCGTTCTGCCGGCAATTCGAACATGCAAGGTATAATGGCAGTGCCGTCGCTTTCTGTCATAATGTCCCCGATAATGCAGTCAACATAATTCTGCATTCCGTCAGCCGTCATATAGCTTATCCGTACATTTTCAGGTTCTATACGTCCCACGCTGCCGGTATGTACAGCACCGATACTCACAGTCATTTCCATCATTACACCGTCTTCTGTTACTTCAGATGTACCTATGGCATCTACTGTATTTCCGTCTCCCTGATAATAGAAGTACGGGTCTGCAGAGAATTCTTCACCCTGGAGTGTCCTTACTGTGTCATCACCTTCAAAGGTGTATGTAAGCACAGGCACTGCTGTATACATGAAAGGAGTTTCTGCAGAATGTACGTATCTGTGGAGGGCATAAATATATGTGCCGTCTTCAGAGCCTGCTATATCTGCAGCCTCATATACCGTGGTGCTTTCCGCTGTTTCGCCCTGTTCACCTGTCTGAGGATTGTATTCTGTAACTGTTTCTGTTATTGAAATACTCTGTACAATTGCATCATTAGGAATAAAGCTGTATTCCACCTCATATCCGTTGCCTATGCCGTCAACTGAAATATATTCTGATGCTTCCGAAGACCTTGCCTGTGGTTCTGTATAGGCCGCAGTGCGCTCGTAAACGAATTCACCCTGTGCTTCGGCGCCGCTTTCAGAACGGGCAATATCATCCAGCACCCAGTAACCGTTTATATAGCATGAAATGCTGTATGTTTCACCAGGTGTCAGGTTGTAGTCTGCAAGGTTCACTGTAAAGTCTGCAGTGATGTCAGAGCCTGTTGAGGTCTTGCCGGTGCAGTCCACACCATCAGATATGGCGGTGCCGTCCTGGCCTGTAATCAGTATATCCATATATCCTGCGGCCAGCACAGAGCCGGATGCCGTTGTGGTATACGGGCCTTTGTTTACCCGGAAGGTTGCCCTGCCGCTGACTGCATCATTGTCTGTATCCATAGTAACTGATGCAAGTGTATGGCCTGTCTCTGCAAAGGACAGCGCAGATATTGCATATTCATCGCTGGAAACAGAGCGCCCTGAAACTGTTTCATCTTCAGAACTGCCTACAGAATCGTAATAAAGGGTTGCCCTGGCTTTCATACCGCCCTGCAGCGGAACGTAAGCATTTACGTTCCAGGTGGAGAATCCTACTGTAATTTCTTCGCTTATTCCTTCAAAGGTTTCTTCATATACACCGCTGAAAATCACCGTGCCGTCAGCCTCGGCTATTTCATATTCCACCTCTGCATTTACAGCTGTATTTGTAAAGTTGTCATCGCTGTTCATTGCAAACGGGAATTCCAGACTGATTGACAGGCCGTCGCCGCCATTTGTAACTGCAGGTACAATTTCCCCTGCTGTGGCATCAGGCGGTGTGTTTTTGTCCGGCTGTGGTGCCGGGGTTGGTGCAGGTGTAGGGGTGGCTGTAGGTGCCGGAGTGGCTGTAGGCGCCGGTGTAGCCGTCGGTACAGGTTCAGCTGTCTGCTGCGGTGCAGGAGTAGGCACTGGGGCCGGTGGCTGCGGTACAGGTGTTGCAGCCGGTCCCGGAGTATCCCCGCCCGGTGTGGTAAATTTGTAGTCACCCAGTTTTTTGTTTCCTTCACCGCCCTCATAAGGCTTTGTGAAAAATATAATTGTGTATTCAGTGCCGGGGTCAAGATTTTCAAGGGCTATCCGGCTTTTGTCTTCTTCCAGCCGGCCGGTGAGAATTATCTCCCCGTCTTCTTCCAGCTGCCAGAAAACTTCCTCGCCTTCCGGTCTGTTTACTATATTTGCAGTAAGCTGTGCTCTGTCCGGCATAATTTCAACTGCGAAACAGTCCACATAAGCAGTGAGCATAACCACTGCAGCTGCAACAGATGCGGCTGCGGCCATCAGCATTTTTGCCGCTGCGGCTTTAAAGCCTTTTTTCCCTGTTACCGGCTCATACAAAGGGAAATATTCATCCACATTCTGATTGAATTCATTTACGTTGAAATCTGCCATCTGTTCACTTCCCTTCTGATGATTTCTTCGTTTATAAAATATATTATAACATTATTGTGTAATGTTTCTCAACATTATTTTTACGTTATTTTCACAAATTTATGATTTGTAAACTATTGAAAATATACAGATTTGTATATATAATTTATCTATATACAGAGAGGTGATAATATGTTCTACAATGCAGGACTTGTGCTGGAAGGCGGCGGTATGCGCGGCAGCTACACAGCAGGTGTCCTTGATTATTTTATTGAAAACGGGCTGGAGTTCCGTGATGTGTACGGTGTTTCTGCCGGTGCTCTGATAGGTG
>JAFQAF010000373.1 GCA_017400025.1 Oscillospiraceae bacterium | reverse complement strand
GTGAAATAATATTTGCTGTCCCCGTTTGGCTGTAAATCCCCTTCAGGGTCCCAGAAAAGGTCTTCTTCCGGCCGTGGGTTTGCGGCCATAAAGATATCAAAGGGATAAAGGCGCTGCTGTTCCTGTGCAGTGTTATTCTGCTTTGCTGTTTCATCTTTTACAGTTTCTGTCTGCACCTTGTTTTCAAGGGCGGACAAATCCTTTGAAGACTGCACCGGGCGTGATGTGATGACACCGCCCAGCCGGTTTGCATTTACACTGAGCCAGAAAACCGCCGCCACTGCAATTATGCCAAGTTTTGCCGTCCAGGCCTTTGCCCTGTTGCCGAACTTTTTGTCCGGGATTATAAACAGCAGTGCACCTGTGACAATATAGATTGTTTTTGCAGGAGCAAGCAGGCAGAGAGTAACCAGAGGCAGCACCATATCCCTGGCTGCAATTTTTTCCACCCCATAGGCCAGACGGAATACCGAAGCTATGAACAGCAGTGAAACCGCAATAATGTATGTGTCATAGGAATAGCTGGCCGCCAGCTGCATGGACATAGGCAGCAATGCACACAGTGCCATTGTGGTTTTGTGCACCGGCATTAATTTTATTGCCAGCCATATAACGGCTGTATATGCCAGCAAGTTGAAGAATCTGCCCATCATAAACAGAGGTATAAAGCCCAGCCCCAGCAGACGCGCAGCAGAAATGCCCAATGCCTGCACGAAATAAAGCAACGGGAAAGCCGCCACAAACCTTGCTTTGACATTTACATATTCCGTTTCGACAGGGGCTTTATCCCCCAGACCGCTGAATATATTCTGGAATGAGAAAGGATTGTAATCAACAGGCGCATTGTAGTCTATAACTGTATCACATTCCCTGACACGGAGATAATACTGGGAAACTATGTTTTCCCCGCCTGTCATTTCCGATGAAATTTTGTAGGAAGATGCAAAATGAACATATTCGTCCGGTCCGCCGTTTACAGGAGTAAACAGGCAGAACAGCATGCCGATAGTTATTGAAAGCACTGCAAATATATTGTGGATTTTTGCTTTCTTTATAAAAATCAGAACATAAGCCAGTTCAAGGCCGGCCACAGCTATGGCTGCAATAAGTGCAAAATATCCGTATGCATCACTGCCCACATGGCGTGTATAATACTGCAGTGCTATTGCACCTGCAGCTTCCCGGCCGTTTTCTTCAAGGGCAAAGCCTTCATAGTCTTTTTCACTTTTCCACAGTGCCACACGGTCTTCCGCAGTCTGTGGCTGTATGCCGATATGCAGCACATAGTCCGCATCTTCGGCACTGTAAAGCATATTGTCAAAAATAAAGCCTTTGAAGGTGTTGTCCAGAACAGTTGTCATATCCCGTGAAGAGGAAGCCAGGATATTGCCGGCTGTGTCCTCTACGTTCACAAAAACTGTACCATGCTGTACGCGGTTGAAAATATGGAAATTTGCAGAAATGCCGTACAGCTTTGTACCGCCTTTTACAAAAATATTCTGTTTTATACCCTGCCGGTCTGTGATGTCCTGTGTCAGCACGGAATAGTCATCATTTACTATTTCCCTTTCGCTGCGGGCGGCTGCATCGGGCAGTGATGCGTACCCCACCCAGCCGAAAACAACGGCAGATACACAGAGTATACACAGCATGGCCAGTATGTGTCTGTATCTGTTTAAAAATTCCTTGAGTTTTTTCATTTAATCCTCTGTATGTTATTCATTCAGTGCCATTTCAAGCACAGACTGAAGTTTTTCCTTTGTTATACGGCCTTCGTGTCTGTTCACCCCGTCCACATAGAAACAGGGTACATAGAAATAATCCATAAGGTCGCAGTATTCCGGGTTTTCATTTTCATCTATCCAGTGGATTTCCAGCCGGCGGTACTGCGGATTTTCCTCCAGCAGCCGGTTCAGGTATTCCTCTGCCTTTTTGCAGTAGGGGCAGCCCTTGAGATAAAAATAAGTGATGCTTTTCATATTTTTCTCCAAAATTATATATATGGTATAAGTATATCATATTACAGATATAAATTTAAAGTAAAACCATTTATTTTTAACGTCAGTTTATGATAAAATATATCTATCAATTGATTTGTGAGGGCATATGGACAGTATTCTCAGTCAGGATATACGTTATCTGAAAGGCGTAGGTGAAAAAAGGGCACTCCAGCTGAACAGGCTGGGGGTTTTTGACGTGGAAGACCTGCTGTACCTGCTGCCCAGAAGATATGTGGATTACTCTGACCCCTATCAGGTGGCCTTTGCCCCTTACGACGAAGCCTGTGCCATAAAGGCTACAGTGCTGCAGGCCGGAAGCGGTGTGAGAATAAGTGGCGGCAGAACTCTTTTCAAGGTGCTGTGCGCAGATGAAACCGCTCGTCTGGAGCTGGTATTTTTCAATACGGAGTACACCGTAAAACAGCTGGAGGTTGGCCGTGAATACATCTTCTGGGGCAAAGCCGGCGGCAGTATGCTGAACAGACAGATGACCACCCCTGCTTTTATCCCGGCGGACTCCCCTCTCACACGCCGTGCAGTATATCCGCTGACTGCAGGCCTGTCTGCCAAGGTGGTATCCAACATAATTTCAAATGCTTTCAGCCTTGTGGACAGTCTGCCGGACTTTATGCCGCAGGACATCCTGCAGGAAAACGGACTGCCAGACTTATATACAGCGCTGAAGAATATACATTTCCCGAAAAACAATTCTGACCTTGCGGCCGCTACACGCCGCCTGGCCTTTGACGAACTGTTCAGCCTGCAGCTGGGTATGCACCTGCTGAACGGGCTGCAGAGGCACAGGAGCAATGTGTCGGTAAAAACTGTGAACATAGATGACTTTCTCCACAGCCTGCCCTACACACCGACCAATGCACAGTTCAATGCGTTGAAGGATATTCTGCTGGATTTTAAATCCGGCAATGCAATGAACCGCCTGGTACAGGGGGACGTGGGCAGTGGCAAAACCCTGGTGGCGGTGGGGGCGATGTACTGCATGTGCAAAAACGGATGGCAGTCCTGTATGATGGCACCTACCGAAATACTGGCAAACCAGCATTATGCCAACGTGTCAAAAATGCTGTCACCTTTCGGTGTAAGGACAGGTCTGCTGACAGCCAGCCTGAAGGCAAAGGAAAAGCGTGAAACCATAGAAAAACTGCAGAATGGCGAAATAGACATACTTATCGGCACCCATGCAATACTTTCCGACAAGGTAAACTTTAAAAACCTGGGGCTGGTTGTGACCGACGAACAGCACCGCTTTGGCGTAAACCAGAGAAACATTGCCGGCAGCAAGGGAGAAAACCCACACGTGCTGGTAATGAGTGCCACACCTATACCCCGCACACTGGCTATGATAATATATGCCGGTATGCAGATAAGCGTGATAGACGAAATGCCAAAAGGCCGCAAGCCGGTGAAAACCCTGCTGGTGGGCACAGACAAAAGGCGGCGAATGTTCGGCTTTGTGGGCCAGCATATAAAAGAGGGCTACCAGTGCTATATCGTACTGCCTGCAATAGACGAAAACGAAACAATGACAGACCTGCAGTCCGTGACAAAATACTGCGAAGAGGTGGTGCGCCCCATGCTGCCCCGTGCCCGTGTGGCGATGCTTCACGGCAAGATGAAGGCCGCGGAAAAAGACCGGATTATGGCCGCATTTTCCGCCGGGAAGATTGACATACTGTGCTCCACCACTGTTGTGGAAGTGGGTGTGGACGTGCCAAATGCCGTACTGATGATAATAGAAAACGCCGAAAGATACGGTCTTTCCGCACTGCACCAGCTGCGTGGCCGTGTAGGCAGAGGCCAGGTGCAGAGCTGGTGCATACTGGTGTCGGACAAACAGAACCCAAACGTACAGGAAAGACTGAAATTTATGGTAGCCAACTCTTCCGGCTTTGCAGTGAGCCAGTATGACCTGGAAAACAGAGGCCCCGGGGACTTTTTCGGCAACAGGCAGCACGGCCTGCCGGTGATGAAAACAGCAGGGCTGTGCAGTGACATAGAGCTGACACAGCGGGCAAAGGAAGCGGCGCTGAATATACTGAAAGCCAGCCCGGACCTGTCTGCCTACCCTGCCATAAAGGCAAAAACTGCCCGAATGTTTGAAAGTATCACGCTATAAATATTTAAATATTGAATACTGAAACGGTATATTTGTGTATATATAAAACACAATGGTATGTTTTTGTATTTTTATCAAATACAAGCTGTAGCTAACCGGGCAACAGCTTGTATTTCTTTTAACAAATCACTTGAAATCGATAAAAGTTGAAATTATAATGAAAGCAGAAATAAGACAAGGAGGTTTTTACCATGAAAAAACCTGTTATAGCATTAACATCATCCAAGACTGATTTTAAAAATCTGCCTTTTGAACATTCCACATTCTCCAACAGCAAAGCTGAAATTTACAGCCTTGCAGACCGCGGTGCAATTCCAGTGGTAGTGCCTTTCCTTTCTGAAGAAGACGCTCTGGAATTTATGGCACAGTGCGACGGCCTGTTTGTAACCGGCGGCGCAGACGTGGACCCTGCACAGTATGGCGAAGAAAAACTGCCTTGCTGCGGCGATATTGAACCGGACAGAGACGTAGCAGACCTGAATCTGATAAAAGCCGCACTGAAGCTGAACAAGCCAGTTATGGCAGTATGCCGCGGCAGCCAGCTGATGACAGTGCATTTTGGCGGTACACTGTACCAGGACCTGAAAACACAGTTCGGCGATAAAATCAATCACCCTGACCTGTACAGAACAAAAGGCGAAAACAGCCACGAAGTACAGCTGATTCCTGGCACACCTCTGTACAAACTGATGGGCAATGTGGACCACATCGGCGTAAATAGCACACATCACCAGGGCTTCAAGACACTGGGCCCGGAAGTGAAACCAATGGCCTATGCAACAGACGGCTTGTGCGAAAGCTGGTACTATGACAAAGACGGCGCCTGGGTACGCGTATACCAGTGGCACCCTGAAATGATGGACTACAATCCACGTATGGACGCAATACTGAAAGAATTTGTAAATGAATGTATTGCAAGAAAAGAAAACAAATAATTCTTATACAAAACAGTTATCCTCCCTGCAAAATTTTCGCAGGGAGGATTTTGTATTCTGTAATATCACATTATAAAACTTAATTCAATGTGCAGTTCAAAGCATTGTATGGAAAGGTGAACTTATGTCTGTTGGATAAATTGGAATTTTCCTAATAGTTGACTTATTGATGTTTAGCAAGGAGTATTTTTCAAAATAATGATGCAAAAAACTTTACGGCATTGCTGATTTCGTCTTCGGATGGATGATTCTTATTCATTCCACCAATCATTTTCCAAGGACC
>JAFQAF010000372.1 GCA_017400025.1 Oscillospiraceae bacterium | reverse complement strand
GACAGAACAGCACAGTTCAATCAGCTGAAGGTCCTGAGAGCTTTTATTGACAACAATATTTCTGCACAGCACCTTACCGGTACAACCGGCTATGGTTATGATGACAGAGGCCGTGACGGCCTGGACAGACTTTTTGCAGATATTATGGGTGCAGAGGATGCACTTTGCCGCTACAACTTTATGAGCGGCACACACACACTCACTGTTGCGCTTTTCGGTGTACTGCGTACCGGTGACCTGATGGTATGTGCTACCGGCACTCCTTATGACACTCTCCACGGTGTTATCGGTATTGACGGCTCCCACTTCGGCAGTCTTATGGATTATGGCGTAAAATATGACCAGGTGCCGCTGCTTGCAGACTCCGAACCTGACCTTGATGGCATAAAAGCCAAATGTAAGGATGCAAAGGTATGCTACATCCAGCGCAGCCGCGGATATGCAAAAAGAAAGGCTCTCGGCCTTGAAACAATCAAAGCCATTTCTGATGCAGCCAAATCCGTAAACCCTGATATTATCGTTATGGTAGACAACTGCTATGGCGAATATACACAGACGGCAGAACCTCTTGCCTATGGTGCAGACCTTATAATGGGCTCACTTATCAAAAACCCGGGCGGCGGCATTGCCCCTACCGGCGGCTACATTGCAGGCCGTGCGGACCTGGTGGAAATGTGCGGTCACCGCCTTACAGCACCGGGCACAGGCCGTGAAATAGGCTGTACTCTTGATGTACTGCGCGATATGTATCTGGGTGTTTACCACGCACCTATGATTACAGCAAATGCACTGAAAGCAAGTATTTATGCATCCTGTCTTTACGAAAAGCTTGGCTTTGAAACAGAGCCACGCTATATGGATGACAGAAACGATATCATCACTTCCATCTGTGCAAACACACCGGAAAATGTTATAGCTATCTGCCGCGGCATACAGGCCGCCTCTCCTATAGATGCCTTTGCCGCACCTGAACCGGGTGATATGCCGGGTTACGACAGCCAGATTATTATGGCTGCAGGTGCCTTTACAATGGGGTCTTCCATCGAACTTTCCTGCGATGCTCCTCTCCGTGACCCATATATTGCATATATGCAGGGCGGTACCAGCTTTGAGGCTACACGCGCCGCAATACTGCTTTCTGCACAGAGAGTATACGATGTAATGAATAAATAGTCCAAAGCCACAGCTTCTGCTGTGGCTTTTTTTGTCTTCAGGTTATAATTATTCACTTCAATTTAATATTTACAAACTTATCAATTAGTAGTATACTATATTCATTAATTGCTTATTTATGAGCATATTCCGTATAAATATAGAGAGAGGTCAAAATTATGTTAGACAGAATCGAACAAAAAATCTGTGATATCCTTGAAGCTAAAAAGGATGAAATCATCGCATTCGGTACAGATGTGTGGGAACACGCAGAGCTTGGCTACAAAGAAACACGCACAAGCGCAAAATTTGTGGAAAAGATGCAGGAACTGGGTCTTGAAACAGAAACAGGCCTTGCCTTCACAGGTGTAAAAGCCTATATGCATCCAAAAGGAACAGTGGAAGGCCCTACACTTGCTGTTATCGGCGAAATGGACGGCCTGCCAATTCCTAACCATCCAAATGCATACAACGGCGTTTCCCATTCCTGCGGCCATCACGCACAGCTGACAGGTATCATGGGTGCAGCACTTGCACTTACAGACCCTGAAGTTAAAGAAGCTATGGGCGGCAACATCTGCTTCTTTGCAGTTCCTGCAGAAGAGTTTGTTGACATCACATGGAAAAACCAGATGATGAAGGAAGGCAAACTGGGTTACGGCGGCGGCAAATGCGAACTTATCCGCATCGGTGCTTTTGACGATATTGATATTTCCCTTGGCCACCATTCAACAGTTGGCGCTGACATGGGTATCATCAACTCCACATCCAACGGTTTTGTAAACAAAACAGTTACATTCAAAGGCCGCGCTGCCCATGCTGCAGGTATGCCACACCACGGTATAGATGCACTCAATGCTGCTACAGCTGCTCTTGTAAATATTGCCCTCCAGCAGGAATCCTTCCGTGACGAAGACTCTGTGCGCTGCCACGGCTTTATCTCCAACGGCGGTTCTGCTGTAAACATCATTGCTGATGAAGTTGTTATGCAGTACTGCACACGC
Organism: Oscillospiraceae bacterium; assembly: GCA_017400025.1. Next base: position 2,185 of record JAFQAF010000372.1, on the reverse strand, counting down.
GGCAAAACTCCTGAAGCATACAAAAATGCATCCGACAAAGTTGACCGTTCCTTCAAGGCTGCTGCTATGGCAACAGGCTGTGATGTAATTATTGAAACAATGGCCGGCTACATGTCACAGATGGCAAACCCACATACAGAAGTTCTCCAGTCTGTTTTTGATGATATCAAGGCTGAAGGCGTTTACACAAACCAGAAAGACCAGGAAGGCCACGGCACAGGTTCTGATGACTTTGGCGATGTTTCCTGCCTTATGCCACTGGTTCATTTCCAGACAGGCGGTTTTGAAGGCTCTATCCACGGCCCGGACCTTATGGTTACAGACCCATATCTTGCATACGTTGTTACAGCAAAAATCTTTGCTCTTACAGCTTACAGACTGATGAAAAACAACGCTGCAGCAGCAAAGGAAAACATTGCTGACTACAAACCTGTTATGACAAAAGAATCCTACATCGAATTCCAGAATTCCATGCAGAAAACAGAAACTTTCACAACAGAAAAACTGCCAATCGTTGGTCTTGATAAATAATCTGACGGATTACTGCAGATATATCTGAAAAACATCAATAAAAAATACCCTCTGCAAAGAGGGTATTTTTATTTTGTCTATTCGTAGTAATGGAGCACATAGCCTTCCATTTTCCAGCTTTCAATAGAGCAGTCCTGTCTTACCAGCAGGCCTTCATCGTTGTAGTCATAATTATGTGTCAGCAGCACTTCACCGTTTGCGGAATATTCCCATTTAAGGATGTTGCCGTTTTCGTCATAGGTTGTTTTGTAGATAAATACCCAGCCGTTGCTTTCCCACACTTCTTTTTCCTGGATAATTCTGCCTTCCCGGTCACAGGTCAGTTCAACAGGGTAATTTTCACTGCCGTCGCTGTAATACATGGCGCGTTTTACTGCGTGGCCGTTTTCATCATATGTATAGCCGGTATACATTGACGCATCGCCTTCAAGATATGTTTTCAGCAGCTTTCCGTCGGCATCATATTCATAATTCATTGTGCTTGTGCCATCATACTGGCTGTAGCTTGCGGTTTTTGTCAGCATATCGCCGTTGCTGTTATAGGTGTATTCATCCTTTTCCCAGCCGCCGCCCCAGCTTTCCACCCAGTATGTAGTATTGGAAAGACGGTTTCCGTCAGCATCGTATTCGTATTCAATGTCTGCCAGTTTTGTGCCCTGGTCATCATACAGTTCGCTTCTCACAGGGTTTACAACTTTCTTTGTTTCTTCCTGTGGATTGTCTGTCTGTCCGCCACCGTTATTATCCCGGCCTCCGCCACAGCCTACAAGTGAAACAGCGAGCACTGCTGCCAGAATTGCAGATAATAATTTTTTCATGTTCCTACTCCCTTATAAAGTTATTATTTTAATCATATCACTCAGGTATATTTTATTCAATGTGCATTTTAACGATATTGTGCGGTCATATTTGACATTCCCGATTGTGCCGGAGTGCAAAATGTGTTAAAGTATAAAGGATATAAAAAACAGAAAATAACAGGAGACTGCTATGAAAGAATGGGACAAAATGAAATCCGGGGAATGGTACGATTCCAACTGGCCGGATATTCTCCGGGCCAGAATGAAAGCACAGGACCTTTGCTTTGAGCTTAACTGTTACAAACCCAGCCTGCAGGAAAAACGTATGGAAATACTGACAGAGCTGCTGGGCTATTACCCGGAGGGGCTTTTCCTGCTGAGCCCTTTTATGTGTGACTACGGTGTAAATATAAAAATGGGCAAAAATGTGTTTGTCAATACAAATTGCTATTTTATGGACTGTGCAGATATAGTGATTGGGGACAATGTTTTTATAGGGCCTTTCTGCGGTTTCTACACAGATAATCACCCTATGGATTTTGCTTCCAGAAACACCGGTCTGGAAAGGGCACAGACTATAACGGTAGGGGATAACTGCTGGTTTGGTGCAAATGTTTCTGTTATGCCTGGGGTTACTATAGGCAGCGGCTGTGTTATAGCTGCAGGAAGTGTTGTAACACAGGATATTCCGGATAATTCGATGGCCGCAGGTGTGCCGGCAAAGGTTATGAAAAAAATAGATCAGAAATAAATCAATAAAAAAATTGTTTATATCAGAATACTGCCGGTGGCATATAAAAACAGTACACTATACTGATAAAGGGGAAGTCAGGGATAAAGATGGAAGAAATATT
>JAFQAF010000371.1 GCA_017400025.1 Oscillospiraceae bacterium | reverse complement strand
CAGGCCAAGAGGCGCAAGGGAAGCGGCTGTGATTACTTTTTCCAGCTTTTCAGCTTCCACAGCTTTGTCAAGGTAAGAGCGGTGTGATTTTCTTGAAAGCAATACTTTTTCCAGTTCCATAGTGAATCTCCTTTTCATGTTCAGAGTATTAATATTTATATTATAACATACATATTGGAAATTTCTATGAAAAATAAAAAGCGGTCTAAAAGCAGACCGCTTTAAAATAATTTACTTTTTACATCCGTTTTTATACAGTATATGGCCAAAATCATATTCGTCCTTGCTGTAACCATTGTACTCTGAAAGAAACCATGAAGAAAAGTCTTCATTGCCTTTCTGTACATATACAACATCCGGCATCTTTTCAGGGTTAATTTCAAAATATACTGCCTGCTTATCCATAAATTCTTTATCTACATAATTTATGTAGGATGAATAGTTTGATATTTCACAGTCATACATCATACACATCCAGCTACGGATAGTAGTTGTCAGAACCTTATCATAAGTATAGTTTTCTTCGGTTGTTTTAATCATATATTTGTATCGTTCATAGGCGGCTGCACCATTTTCGCTGGTGATGACACCTTTTGCAATACCGTCTTCTATTCTGATATTCTGTTTTTCCATACTGCTTACACCATACAGGCAATTGCAGCGTACATAGGTCTGTGCTGACAGCTGAAATATAAACATGCAGCACACAGTTGCAAGGCATATATTTCTTATTTTTGAATTGTATGTGTGGTTGAATATTTCCTGGGAATACAGCACAATAATCACAATACTTGCCACTGTGGAAACAGATATTGAGGCAGACAGAGCAGCAAAACCCTGATTGGAAGAAAGATTGAAAAAGAATGTATATACTATACCCGGTATGTACATTGCTGTAAACAGTCGGTGGACTCTGGAATCATTTGAAAGGAGTGCGCAGAAAAGTGCGAGACAGTTAGGCGCAAACATCATAAAATTTACAAAGTTTGCATGAGGGAAATCGTGTGCGATAAAATAATGTATTTCCAGCAGTATTGTCATCACTGAGGCAACAGAAAAGTATGTGGTATCACTATATTTTCTGCGGAATACCATTTCTGCAAAAAGCAGAAGCATTGCCACACCCACAATCTTTGAGTTGTAAAGGAAAATACAGCCGAAATATACTATAAGCTTGAATGCAAATGTTATATCGTGGTGCTGGTCGATCATTATAGGTTCAATGGACCGAAGCAATTTGTCTAATGGTACATTTGTTGCAAGATAGGCAATAAATATCAGTGTGACAGCCACAATACCCAGAGTGAAAAAAATGAAAAGTTCAGGGGAAAGAAACTCCTGTGTGCCATAGTCTTCCTTGCGCCAGCTGCGTCTTTTAAACCACGTAGCAAGCACGATGAATCCATAGATGAAATACATAAATGCAGCGTGAGGTATATTCAATACGGCAGAAGCCATAAAAATACCGGCGATAAAATAATCAAGACGCTGCCTCTTATAAGTTGTGGCTATAAGCAAGGTCACAATTATCATGGACATAATGCCCATTGAATAATAAAAAATTGAACTTAAGGCTGAAGATGTGAACAGCATGAATATGGCTGCAGAGAGGGTTGCACCCAGCCAGGAAAAACGCTTCAGCCTGAAATAAATCAGTGTGGCAACAGCCATTTCCAGCAGCACACAGGCTATTCTTGAACACATAACAAGGCCTTCTGTGCCGTTGTTCATATCCAGAATAAATTTTGTTATAGGATAATATGTGAATGCAGACAGCTGCGTCTGATGCCATTCTTCTGCTATCAGGGCATCTCCCTGCCACATTCTGTAAGGCAGTGACAAATGCAGGAATTCGTCTGATGACGGGAAGCCATACTGGCTGTGCCACAGAGCAAATACTGTCAGGGCTGTAATAATAAGAAAAAAGACAACATTTTTTGCAGTTTCTGTTTTTCTGTCATAAGTGTACAGTAATGAATTTATGGAAATCCTGTTTCGGTATGAAACTGACATCTGTAACTCCTTTTCTTATCAGCCGTTGTTTTCCAGCTCGCCCTTGCTTGCTGCTGACAGGTATGCGTTGAGGAAAGCCTGGATCTTGCCGTCCATAACCATATCCACGCGGCCGTCTTCGTGGCCTGTGCGGTGGTCTTTTACCAGAGTATATGGCATAAATACATAGCTGCGTATCTGGCTGCCCCAGGCAATTTCTTTCTGAACACCCTTGATGTCTTCAATTTTTTCCAGGTGTTCTCTTTCTTTTATTTGTGCCAGCTTTGCCTTCAGCATTTTCATACACATATCCTTGTTCTGGAACTGGCTTCTTTCGTTCTGGCATGCAACCACAATGCCTGTAGGAATATGTGTGAGACGTACAGCAGAAGATGTTTTGTTAACGTGCTGACCGCCTGCACCGGATGAACGGAATACATCCATTTTGATATCTTCTTCGCGGATTACAATGTCTGTATCGTTTTCAATTTCAGGCATAACTTCGCAGGAAGAGAAGGATGTGTGGCGGCGGCCGGAAGAGTCAAACGGTGAAATACGCACCAGACGGTGTACACCGTTTTCGGATTTCAGGAAGCCATAGGCGTTGTTGCCTTCGATGGAGAAGGAAACGGATTTGATGCCGGCTTCATCGCCTTCCTGATAGTCGATAGTCTGTGTTTTCCAGCCCATTTTTGTGCAGTAGCGTGTGTACATTCTGAACAGCATTTCGCACCAGTCTTGGCTTTCTGTGCCTCCTGCGCCGGCGTGCAGTGTGATGATGGCATTGTTGGCATCATATTCACCTGTCAGCAGTGTTGTCAGACGCAGCTGCTCAACTTTGTCCTGCAGTGCAGCGGCTGTGGAAACGATTTCTTCTTCCATTTCATCGTCTTCCAGTTCGATATACAGTTCAATCATTGTTTCCAGGTCTGAAAAAATGGTTTTGATATCGTCCACGCCGTTTTTCTTGTCTTTCAGCACTTTCAGCTGTGCAAAAATTCTTGTGGAACGTTCCTGGTCATTCCAGAAATCAGGCTGCTGTGTGTGCATTTCCAGTTCTTCTATCTGGCCCTGCAGCATTTCATAGCCTGTGCTTTTTTCCAGTTCCTCAATCTGAGGTTTTGTATCGTTAAGTATTTTTTTGTAATCGTCAATTAATATCATATTTACTCCAATATTTCACATTTGTCATTTAAAATATATAGCATACCCTACATTATACAATTTTTTATATTAAAAAGCAAATATATATGTAACTTAATTTACTTTACATATTTTACTTTTTTCTGTATAATATAATTTAATGCAACAAATTTGCAAACCAGGAGATTATTTTATGACAAAATATGAAAATCAGACCTGTGAAGTATGCGGTCTGAAATTTGATAAAGACGATGATATTGTGGTATGCCCGGACTGTGGCACCCCTCATCACCGCCATTGCTGGATGGACAACGGCCACTGTATCAATGCCGGCAAACACGGCACGGATTTTGAATGGAAACCGGAGGTAAAGGAAATACCTGCCGGTGCAGCGGTATGTCCGGACTGCGGCACACAGCTGCCAGCCGGCACACTTTTCTGCGAAAATTGCGGCAAACCTGTAAACAGCCAGCAGCCATCACAGACATATACAACACCAGGTGGCGGCAGAATAGAAGTACACACAATACCGCCATACGGAATGGGGTTCAACAGCCCGGCTCTTGCTGGCGAAATTGATGAAGTGCCAGTAAAGGATATTGCGGCATATATAGGCCCAAATGCCCACTACTACCTGCATAAATTCAGAAAGCTTGAAAAAAACAAGAAAGCTATCACAATCAATTTCACAGCATTTTTCTTCCGGCCAATATGGTTCCTTTACAGAAAAATGTGGAAAATGGCTATATTCGCTGCAATTGTAAACTTTATTACAAGTGCGCCTGCTGCACTTACAATCGCAGTTTCAGAGGGTATGCTGGCTTCTTCATATCTTTTCCCGGGTATAGAGACTCTGGCATCTGCAGGCTTTATACTGAACACAATCGCAAACTTTATTTTTGCCATCCTTGCTGTGCCTATGTACAAAAAGAATGTAATTGAGAGCCTTAAAAAAATGAGGGCTGAAAGCGGTGCAGACAATAATCTGTATTACACAAAGCTGATTTCCCAGCGGGGCCCGAGCAAAATAGGAACAGCGGTTATTTTCTTATTCTCCCTTTACTATATTTTTACAATGTTCTTCCAATATTAGACAGGAGTTTTGAAAAATGATTAAAAAAGCAGTTATCCCGGCAGCAGGCTTCGGCACACGAGTGCTGCCTATGACAAAAGCGGTTCCAAAGGAAATGCTGCCAATAGTAGATAAACCAAGCATTCAGTATATTGTTGAAGAATGTGTAAAAAGCGGTATCACAGATATACTTATCATCACTTCCCGCGGCAAGGAAGTAATTGAAGACCACTTTGATAAGAGCCCGGAACTTGAAAGGGCGCTTGAAAAACCGGGCAAGGAAAAGCTGCTGGAAGAAGTAAAGGGTATCAGCGACCTGGCCAATGTATATTACCTGCGCCAGAAAGAGGCAAAGGGTCTGGGCCACGCCATACTCTGTGCAAAGGAATTTACAGGTGATGAACCTTTTATGGTGCTTTATCCGGATGATGTTATTTTTGGTGAAAAACCGGTGGCACTGCAGCTGATTGAAGCCTATAATGAATTTGGAAAAGCCTGTGTAGGAATCAAGGATGTGGATGAAAACGCCATTTCCAAATATTCCTCACTGAAAATCGAAAAACTCCGTGACAATATCTACAATGTTACAGATATGATTGAAAAACCTGCAAAAGGCCAGGAATTCTCCCTTTATTCCATTCTGGGCAGATGCCTGCTTACACCGGATATCTACCCTATACTGGAAAACACAAAGCCGGGTGCAGGCGGCGAAATCCAGTTGACAGATGCCATGGCTGTACTTGCCAGGGAAGGCAAAATGACAGGTGTGGATTTCATCGGCAAACGCTATGATATGGGCAATAAGCTGGGTGTTCTGATGGCAAATGTGGAACAGGGTGTAAACCACGGCGAAATCGGCGAAGACTTTAAAGCCTATCTGAAAGAATTTGTAAAAACATTATAAATTTTACATAAAAAAATCTATGTTTTATACAATTTTCCCTTGACTTATAAGGGATAAGTTGATATAATAAATTTTGCTGTGCAAAGGTACAGCATCCTTGCTCTGCCCTTTTGCAGGCAGGGCCATAAAGTCCATAAGGAGGTAAATTAAAATGCAGAAATACGAATCAATGGTTGTAATCAGCACAAAACAGGATGAAGAAGCTATCAAAGGTCTTGTAGAAAAATTCTCAAGCCTTATCGCAGCTAACGGTACTGTTGTTTCAGTTGATGAATGGGGTAAGAGAAAACTTGCTTACATGATCAACAAAGAAACAGAAGGTTATTATGTTCTGTTCACATTTGAATGTGAAGCTGCTTTCCCAGCAGAACTTGATCGTGTGTTCAAGATCACAGAAGGTCTTCTGCGCACAATGATCATCGCTCTGTAACTTGAAAGGATTTGTAAAATGAATGTTGTTTGTTTAATGGGCAGATTAACTGCCGACCCTGAAGTACGCCAGACACCTAACGGTATCAGCGTGTGCAGCTTTTCAATTGCTGTAGACAGATTTGCAAACGGCGAAAGAAGAGCAGACTTTATCAACTGTGTGGCATGGAGACAGAATGCAGACAATATTGCACGTTTCTTCAAGAAAGGCAATATGATCGGTATCAATGGTTCCATCCAGACAAGAACATATCAGGATAAAGACACTGGCAAAAACCGCACAGCTTTTGAAGTAGTTGTAGACAGATTCCACTTCACAGGCAGCGCTTCTTCCCAGGCTTCACAGGGTACATCAAACTACTCACAGAATTCCTACTCAGGTTATTCACAGCCAAATCCAAGACAGGCAGAGAACAATTTCCCAACACCATCCTTCTCCACAGGGGATCTGGATGGCTTCTCCGCTCTCGCAGCAGATGACGGAGAT
>JAFQAF010000370.1 GCA_017400025.1 Oscillospiraceae bacterium | reverse complement strand
ACCTATAACCTCTGTCATGGCTTGTGTAACTTCAACAGGTTTCAGTATGTATGCAGGAAAATCCATTTCCAGCAGGTCACCTTTTCTGAAAACTGTAAGCCTGCCGCTCAGCGTATCAAAATCAACCCTGTCCCGGTCTGTATCATAAAAACGCAGAACAGTGTATGCTGTGGCAAGGGTTGCATGGCCGCACAGGTCTATTTCTCCGCCTGGTGTAAACCAGCGCAGGTGATAGCTTTCCCCGGTTTTTACTGCAAAGGCAGTTTCGGACAGATTGTTTTCAATTGCAATTTTCTGCATGGTTTCGTCAGCCAGCCAGCTGTCCATAATACATACAGCGGCAGGGTTTCCGGAAAATACTTTGTCAGTAAATGCATCTACTGTATACTGTTTCATCTGATTTCTCCTTGAAGGGTGTTGTTTTATGCCTGTATTATACCACCAACAGTGAAAAATGTTCAATAAAAAACAGGCTCAGAGAGCCTGTTTATAAATCAATAGTACATATAAAGCTGGCAGGGAATCATACCGTTGTACAGTTTTCTTCTCTTGTTTGCCTTTTTGCCGTAGTTGTTTTCAAACTCACTGTCTGCAGTTATGATATATGCAGCCTTTACCGGGTTCTGTTCCAGGCGTTTTGACAGTGTTTTTTCCAGCTTTGTTGCTGTTTCAATGTCGCCCAGTCTTTCACCATATGGCGGGTTTGTGATTACAACTGCGTCTGCTTCCGGAGAAAATGCCTTTACATCTGCTTCAAAGAATTTAACATATCTGCCTACACCGGCTTTGTCTGCATTTCTTTTGGCAATTTCAAGTACAAGGGGGTCTATATCAAAGCCGTAAGCCCTGAAAGGCGCATCCTTGATTATGGCATCCTTTGCCTTCTGTCTTTCCTGTTCCCAGATTTCCTTAGGAATAAAAGCGTAGTTTTCAGCAGCAAATCTTCTCTTCAGACCGGGAGCAATATTTGCAGCCTTCTGTGCGGCCTCTATCAGCAGTGTGCCGCTGCCGCAGAACGGGTCCTGGATAATGCTGTCTTTTCTTACGCGGGCCAGGTCAACTATAGCCGCAGCCAGAGTTTCCTTGATAGGTGCTTCACCGCTGTTTCTGCGGTAGCCGCGCTTGTGCAGACCATCACCGGATGTGTCCAGCATTACGCTGACAACGTCTTTTCTGATTGAAAATCTGATTTTGTACAGATTACCGGTTTCCGGCAGTATATTTGTTTTGTACTGTTTGCGCAGTTTTTCCACTATGGCCTTTTTTACAATGCTCTGGCAGGCAGGCACACTGGACAGTGTGGATGAAAGGGAAGACCCTTTTACCGGGAACTGGCAGTCGTCCGGTAGTATTGCTTTCCAGTCGATTGCGTGTACGCCGTCAAACAGCTCATCAAAAGTTCTGGCTTTGAACTCCTTCAGCAGTATCAGCACTCTTTCTGCAGTGCGCAGGTTTATGTTGGCAGCGGCAATTATGCTTTCATCGCCTTTGAATATAATTCTGCCGTCATTTACCTGAATGTCGTGAGCGCCTATTTTTTTTATTTCATAATTCAAAACAGATTCTGTTCCGAAATAGCATGGTGCTATCAGTGTGTATTCCATCTGAATATCCTTTCTGTGTTCATATCTTTTTAAGTATATATTATTTTTTTATTTATTTCAATAATATATTTTGGCTGTTACAGAAAAACTGCGTGGCAGTCTGGTACAGCTGCAGGGCTGTGTAGATGAAAATCCATTGACTTATAAATAGAAGTATGCTAATATTAATTAGATGATATGTGTTGAAGCGGAAATGCTGTAGACATATATCTTTTTTTATGTTGATATCAGGAGGTAAATTATGCTGAAAGAGAAATTTCTTTTTGAGAAAGAATTTTTTAAAACAGTATTTGCTATAACAATTCCTATTGCAATGCAGAATGTAATCAGCTTTGGCGTAAATGCAATGGACTCCATAATGCTGGGGTCTCTGGGGGATATTGCCGTTTCCGGTGCAAACCTGGGCGGCCAGCCGTTTTTCCTTATGTCCATGGTGGGCTTCGGCCTGGCAGGCGGCGGTTCAGTGCTTATCTCACAGTACTGGGGTCAGGGCAACAAAGAGGTTATCCGCAAGGTTATGCGCATTTCTATGCTGGCAATAACAATAGTTGCTTTTCTGGCTATGATTGTGTGCCTTTTCTTCCCGTATCAGGTTATGGGGCTGTACACAAATGAACCGGAAGTGAGAGAGGCCGCTGCAGGCTACCTGCGCGTGCTGTCTGTAGGTTTTGTATTCTATGCAATCGCAAACAACTATATGTCCAGCCTGCGAGCAGTTGAAAATGTAAAGATGTCCACTGCAGTTTACGGAATGTCTTTCTTTGTGAATGTGTTTTTCAACTATGTGTTCATTTTCGGTAAATTCGGTGCGCCGGCATACGGCGTTGTAGGTGCGGCAATAGGCACAACAATAGCACGTATTTTTGAATTTATCTGCGTGATGATATATATGTACGGCTTTGAAAAGAAAATAGCCTACAAAATGCACTGTATGTTCAAAATTGATACTTCACTTATAGGTGACTTTATACACCACGCCCTGCCTGTTGTAGGCAATGAGATGATATGGGGCATGGGTGCCACAGTTACAAGTATGATTATGGGCCGCATCGGCTCCACCTTTGTGGCGGCAAACAGCATCACAAACGTAATCGCACAGCTGGCACAGGTGTTTATCTTCGGCATAGCCAATGCTTCTGCTGTTGTGTGCGGCAAAACCATTGGTGAAGGCAAGATGGAAAGGGCACAGAAAACAGCAAACACACTTCTGCTGCTGGGTGTTACTTTCGGCCTTATCAGCACCTGCATTATCCTGCTGCTGCGCAACCCGTTCCTTTCAATTTACGATATCACCCCTCAGGCAAAGGAAAACGCATACAATATGATGTTTGTCCTTGCAATGGTGCAGCCGGTGGCAGCCATAGATATTATCAGTATAGTTGGCATTCTCCGTGGCGGCGGTGATACAAAGCTGGCCCTTGCGCTGGACGGCGGCGGCATGTGGATTATAAATATTCCTATGGGTATTCTCACAGGTCTTGTGCTGAAAATTCCGCCGGCACTTATATTCCTGGCAATGCGCACAGACTCATTTATCAAAATATTTATAGAAATCAGAAGAATAGCCAGCGGCAAATGGATGAAAACTGTTACAAGACAGGCATAAATATATACATTTTTATGCGATATGTTAAAAAATCGGTTTGACATATTGAAAATTTTTGTATATAATTATACTATGTAAAATAATACGAAGTGGTATGGTGTATGCAGAAAGTCACCCAACAGCATATAGACGGTGCAAAAGCCGGCAATGCAAAGGATATAGAATATATATTCAGTGTGTTCAGGCCTGCTGTAGCTGCCTGTGCCGCAAAACTGCGCGGAGAGAATTTTGATTTTGATGATGCAGTTCAGGAAGGTAATATAGGTTTATTCAAAGCTATTTTAAGCTATCGCGAAAACGAAAAAGCCTCTTTTTCTACCTATGCTAAAAAATGTATTTTAAACAATATGTTATCTGCAAGAGAAGCATACGGAGCAAAAAAACATATGGTTCTGTCCGGGGCGCTTCCTCTTGACGAAAGTATTCTTTTGCAAAGCTTTGAGGCGGATTATATCGCCCGTGAGCAATACAGGGAATTTATAAGGATAGCAAAACAGAAACTGTCTGATTTTGAATTTCTGGTGTTCAGCCTTTATACTATGCAGTATTCCTACAGCGAAATAGCAGAGCTGACCGGCAAAAATGAAAAATCAGTCAACAATGCAATCCAGAGAATTCATACAAAATTACGTAAATAAGCGGCTTCCGCTTATACCCATGTGGGCTTTTAACCGATACAGCGGGCATAAATCTCTCATGGATAAATACATTTTTTATTAAAAGGAGACTACCCCCATGTATCAGGACAAAACATTAGTATGCAAAGACTGCGGTAAAGAATTTGTTTT
>JAFQAF010000034.1 GCA_017400025.1 Oscillospiraceae bacterium | reverse complement strand
GTGAAATATAATATTTTGTCCGTCAGTCTATTGTAACGCCGGTTTCATAGCTTTTGTTGCCTATATCTTCCAGCAGGTCATCTGCGGTGTAAAGCCCTTTGAAAAATTCCAGACCCGCCAGAATACTTTCTGCCGCCATATGGTCTGCACGTTCAAGAATTGATTCCAGTGTTTCCACACTGTGGAGTTCCACAGCCTGGTTCAGCCAGAAAGGCATATCCGGCAATGGTCGCCGGCAGGGCTGCATATGGCTCATAACAAAGCCTTCGCTGAAGCCCAGCACCTTTTCCACAAGGTACATAAGAGGAAACCTGAGCTTGTGGTGTGAACAGAAAACACCCTTTATAAACCTGAAATCCTTAAAGGCCTGCAGGTATTCGCTGCGCGGGTAGATATGGTCTGTGTATGTGGCATCCACTGCTTTTTTGAACAGTGTGACAATCTGGTTCAGATGCATACTGCTCATATCCGGGCAGTATCTGTCCACGTGGGCAGAAGCCAGCCCCTCCTGCTGCATACTCAGGAAGCTGTCCAGAGCGCTTTCATAATAGCCGTGGCCGGAAGGAATATTGTACGGTGAACCGTAGGCCTGTGTGATGTAGTTTACATAGGGGTGTATATTGCTGTCCAGCGCATAGTGGCACAGAAAACCAAGGCAGTAGTCCTTCTGTGCATCTGTGGAAGCCATACGGAACAGATTCTGCAGAAACAGACCTGTTTTTTCGTTGTGCATAACCGTACCCAGCCCTGACAGGTGGTATCTGCGCATCGGATTGTACATCTGATAGCAGAACAGAGGGTCCGGGCCGTTTGCACCCATTATAAAGGCGGCTTCACAGCGGGGTGTGTAGCCTGCGATTTTCATAGCTTTTCTGGCATTGAGCTGATGTGCATAATTGTCTGCCATAAAATGCCTCTTTTCTGAAAATTATTTTCCTGTTTTGTTTACCCTTGGGAACACAAGGAAAAACAGAACAGCACCGATTATAAATATCACCAGCACACTGAGCACACCCCACGGGGAAGCCTGTGCGCTGACAGCATCCAGCACCCGTGCCGGGGCTGTTTCGTCTATGCCCATGCTGTCCATGATTCTCTGCTGTGCAAAGGCTGTGGACCAGCCGAACAGTGTAGGGCCCATAATTGCGGAGAATTTGCCGAAGATATCATAAAAACCGAAGAATTCGCCGCTGCGGTCCTTGTCCGGTATCAGTTTGCCGTACATACTGCGGCTCATGGACTGTATGCCGCCCTGGCTGGTGGCGATAAGCACAGCCAGCACCCAGAACTGCCATGCAGAGCGCAGGAAGAAACCGAACACGCATATAAACATATACATACATATACCAAAGCCTATCATCCGGCGTGTGCCGAATTTTTCGCTGAGTTTTATATACATCAGCGCAAAAGGCAGCCCCAGCACCTGTGTAAGCAGCAGGGCCAGCATCATCTGTGTGGAGTCTATGCCCAGGGATGAGCCGTAGATTGTAGACATATGTATAATGGTATTTACGCCGTCAATATAGAAAAAGTATGCCAGCAGGAATATGAACATCGGCTTGTTGGCAAAAATTTCCTTTGCAGTGTCACCCAGGCCTTTAACAGCCT
>JAFQAF010000369.1 GCA_017400025.1 Oscillospiraceae bacterium | reverse complement strand
TGGGCGGTATGATACTGCAGCCAATCATCGGCCAGCTGATTGCAAATGTTGGCTGGAGAAATACATACTTCTATCTGGCTGTACTTATGTTTGTGCTGGTTGTTCCATGCACAGTATTTATCCTCAAGGATTATCCAGCAGAAAAAGGCCTGGAACCTGTAGGCGGCGCAGTGAAAACATCTGTTGATGCACCTGCAGCCGATGACGGTATGACACTGGCCCAGGCAAGAAAGAAACCATACTTCTGGATGTTCCTGCCGCTGGTTACACTTTCTTCCGCAGCAGCCTGTTCAATGGTACAGAATGTTTCACCTTATGTAACAGACCTGGGCTTTGACCCTACTGTTGCCGCCAGCCTGTCTGCACTGAGTCTTGGCGTTCTGGCCGCATGCAAGGTTATTCTCGGCCAGATTTATGACAAGAAAGGTTCTCTCTTCACCACAGTAATGAGCCTTATCTGCCTTGTAAGTGCTGCTGCTTGCTATGCATCTGCAGTAAACACAACATTCCTTTATGCAGGTATCATTATTTCCGGTCTGGGTATTGCATACACAACAGTAGGCTACCCGATCAACACACAGACAATGTTCGGCAAAAAAGACTACAGCGCCATTTACGGCAATGTAGCAAGCTTCTCCAGCATTGGTACTGCTATCGGCTCTCCTATCACATCTATGATTTACGATGCTACCGGCAGCTACCGTATGGCATGGCTGATGTGGGCAGTGGTAAATGCAGTGGCAATCTTTGTATTCATCACCCTGAGCAAAATGGCTGCCAGAGACAAAGCAGAATAAAAAAATGTATTTATCTGTTTAATTGCAGAAAACATCAGATACAAAACAGGCACCGCAGTTTACTGCAGTGCCTGTTGTTTTTATATGTTTTTTTCTGCTCTGGCCTGTTTCATACCGTTGATAATAGCCTGTCTTGCTTTTACAGCCAGCTCTTTATCCCGGGCGGGAACACCTGCAAGAGGATATTCCATACCCATTTCCCGGTACTTTTTCACACCCATTGTGTGATAAGGCAGTACATCCAGGGCTTTTACATTGGAAAGAGAAGCCATAAATCTGCCCAGTCTGTCCCAGTAAACAGGGTCGTCTGTCACTGTAGGGACAACAACATGTCTTACCCACACCGGAATATTTTTTCTGTCCAGGTATTTTACAAACTCAAGGATATTCCTGTTGGTGTGACCGGTGAGGCTTATATGCTTTTCGTCATCTATGTGCTTCAGGTCCAGCATAACAAGGTCTGTATATTCCATCAGTCTGTCCAGCTTTTCCATATACACCGCATTGTCCCGGTTATATGTAACACCGGAAGTATCAATACAGGTATGTATATTTTCCTTTTTGGCCAGGATGAAAAGCTCTGTGAGAAAATCAATCTGCAGCAGGGGTTCGCCACCGGTGACGGTTATTCCGCCGTTGGTGTAAAAACCTTTGTTGCGCATAAACTGTGCCATTATCTCTTCAGCAGACATCTGCATGCCGGTATTGGGCTGCCAGGTGTCAGGATTGTGGCAGTACCGGCAGCGCATTGGGCAGCCCTGAAAGAACACCACAAAGCGCAGGCCGGGGCCATCAACAGTGCCAAAGCTTTCAACAGAATGAATATAGCCTTTCATAATCAGATTTTATCGTGGAATGTTCTGGAGATAACTTCGTCCTGCTGTTCCTTTGTGAGTTTTACAAAGTTTACAGCATAACCGCTTACGCGTACTGTCAGCTGTGGATATTTTTCAGGGTGAGCCTGAGCGTCCAGCAGAGTTTCTCTTGTGAAAACGTTTACATTAAGGTGGTGACCGCCCTGTGACATATAGCCGTCCAGCAGGCTTACAAGGTTGTCAATCTGGGATTTGGATGCAATCATTGTTTATTCCTCCTGATAGTTATTATTCAGCGTCAAGACCTTCAAACAGTGTAGGTGTTGCACAGGCACCTGTGGAACAGTCCAGTTCGATGTCGAGGTCGCCCATAAAGATTCTGTCTTCTTTGCCCAGTGCGCCAGGAATGATGGAGAATGTATTGGAAATACCGTCCTGTGCATCGATAAATGGCAGTTTGGCAACAGAAGCCATAGAAGCAACTGCACCGTGTGTGTCACGGCGGTGCATTGGGTTTGCACCCGGAGCAAATGCTTCACCGCGTTTACGGCCGTCAGGTGTGGAACCTGTAGCTTTGCCGTACACTACGTTTGATGTGATTGTAAGGATGGAAGTTGTAGGAATACCGTTTCTGTATGTAGGTATCTTTCTGATGTGTTCCATAAATCTGTGAACAATTTCTTTTGCCAGTTCGTCTACTCTGTCATCGTCGTTGCCGTATTTAGGGAAATCGCCTTCTACTTCATAGTCTGTAGCAAAACCTGTTTCGTCACGGATTACTTTAACTTTTGCATATTTGATAGCAGACAGTGAGTCAGCAACTACAGACAGACCTGCAATACCTGTTGCAAACCATCTTGTTACATCTCTGTCGTGAAGAGCCATCTGGATTTTTTCATAGCAGTATTTGTCGTGCATATAGTGAATGATGTTCAGTGCATTTACATAAACTTCAGCCAGCCATTTCATCATAGCATCGTATTTTTCCATTACTTCATCATAATCCAGGTATTCACTTGTGATTGGTCTGTATTTAGGGCCAACCTGTTTTCTGGAAACTTCGTCTACACCGCCGTTGATAGCATACAGCAGGCATTTTGCCAGGTTTGCACGGGCGCCGAAGAACTGCATTTCTTTACCCACTCTCATGGAAGATACACAGCAGGCGATAGCATAGTCATCGCCATGTGTCACTCTCATCAGGTCATCGTTTTCATACTGGATGGATGATGTTTCGATGGACATTTTTGCACAGTAGCGTTTAAAGTTTTCAGGCAGATGTACAGACCAGAGAACTGTAAGGTTTGGTTCCGGAGAAGAACCAAGGTTGTCCAGTGTATGGAGATAGCGGTAAGACATTTTTGTTACCATATGTCTGCCGTCTACGCCAACACCGCCTATGGATTCTGTTACCCACTGAGGGTCGCCGGAGAACAGTGCATTGTATTCAGGTGTACGAGCAAATTTTACCATACGCAGTTTCATGATGAAATGGTCAACAAATTCCTGAATCTGTTCTTCTGTGTAAACACCGTTGTCAAGGTCACGCTGTGCGTAGATATCCAGGAATGTGGATGTTCTGCCCAGGGACATTGCAGCGCCGTTCTGTTCCTTTACTGCAGCCAGATAACCAAAGTATGTCCACTGAATAGCTTCTTTTACGTCTTTTGCAGGCTGTGAAATGTCAAAGCCGTAGCTTGCTGCCATTTTCTTCAGTTCCTGCAGTGCACGAATCTGTTCGGAAAGTTCTTCACGCAGACGGATGTTGTCTTCGCTCATTACCTTTTCTGTAGAAGCCTTCTGTTCATTTTTGTCTTCAATCAGTCTGTCCACACCATACAGAGCGATTCTGCGGTAGTCACCGATGATACGGCCACGGCCGTAAGCATCAGGCAGACCTGTGATAATATGGCTGGAGCGGCAGGCTCTCATTTCCGGTGTGTATGCATCAAAAACACCTGCGTTGTGTGTTTTTCTGTGTACTGTGAAAAATTCGCTGATTTTTTCATCTACTTTATAGCCGTTGTCAGCGCAGGCTTTTTCAGCCATTCTTATACCGCCGTATGGCATAAGTGCACGCTTGAAAGGTTTGTCAGTCTGGAAACCTACAATTGTTTCTTTTTCCTTGTTGAGGTAGCCCGGGCCATGGGAAGT
Organism: Oscillospiraceae bacterium; assembly: GCA_017400025.1. The sequence continues at coordinate 2,766 of JAFQAF010000369.1, read as the reverse complement.
AATTGTGGAAATCACTTCTGTGTCCATATCCAGAACGCCACCTTTGGCCATTTCTTCGTTTGACAGTTCCCTTACCTGCAGCCACAGGTCAAGAGTGTTACGTGTAGGACCAGCCAGGAAGCTTTCGTCGCCATCGTAAGGTGTATAGTTATGTTTGATAAAGCTTCTTACGTTAATCCGGTTCACCCAGGTTGCAGGTTTGAAGCTGTACCAGTTTTCATGCATATGAGGCATAATCGTGTCTCCTTTATGTATTTATTGAAAAATGTGAAATTGATATGATGTAATAAATTCTTATTACACCTATATTATACATAAAAACAGTAGGTTAGCACAAGCTAACTGTGAGTAAATCACAATAATCTACTTTATAAATATTTTTTGTTGTTTTTTTGAAATATATTTGTACATTACGTCAAAAAAATTGCCGAAAATTCCCCGTTCTGCACATAAACAGCCTTTCACTCTATCCATTTTCCGGATATACGCTTCAACAGCTTCCCACAAAAAAACTCCACCTTCAAAGGTGGAGTTCTGTCTGCAATTTAAATCTGAGGATATTTTCTGTTATAGTATGGCCCCCGAAAATTTCGTCGGTTTTCTGCCCGGTTATTATACCGCCCATACGTTTGTAAAACTCAAGGCTGGGGTTTCCCAGAAGACAGTTCACAATCATATGGCTGAAGCCCTGCTGTGCCAGTTCTCTTTTTGCGCAGTCCAGCAGTGCACTGCCCACACCGGAGCCGGCAAAGCCTTTCAGCACATACAATGCACCGGTTTCCCCGTCTGCAGGATAATTCCTGTCTCTGCTTTTTCCATAACTTACAAAACCTATCACGGCATTGTTATGAAGTGCAACGGCATAGCTGAAATTTCCCGATTCTATAAGGCTTTTCAGCCTGCCGGCATTGGAAGGAACCGCGTCAATGCGGCTTTGCAATATTTCATCCGGTATAAGGCCCCGGTATGCTGTGGCCCAGGTGTATGCCCGCACTATGGCAATACCGGTGGCATCCTCCGGAACAGCCCTGTGGATTATAATATCATCGCCCATTGTGTCAATCCCTCAGAATTATTTTTCGGTAAGTCTTTTCAAAATTAGGTGTAAGGACAATAAATACTATTGTCATTATCAGTATTGCAGCAGCTGTGTCGCTGATAAAATGGCGGCCCATAATCAGCCTGCTTACCGCTGTAAGTGCGGCATAGCAATAGCAGAATATGAAAAGCGGCAGTTTCAGCTTTTTGCAGCTTTCAAAAAGGAACGGCAGCAGAAGCAGTATGAGTATGCCCATTGCAGCACCGGTATGACCGGACGGGAAACTGGAGCCGTCTGAAAAGAAAACCGGTCTGAACCATTCTGCAAATACATATTCACCGCCTGCAATGATGTCTTCATATCTGTCGCGGCCAAATATCTTTTTCAGCACAAAAATCACACCGAGATAGCTGAACATATACATAAAGCCGAAGGAGCACAGGGCCTGAATCCTGCGCAGTACCGGGCGGCCAAGACCGCGCATCACCAGAAATATGGCAGCAGATATTATGCCGCCGATTATACCGCAGATGTACGGATTGATTTTGGTCATAAATTCCCTGGCTACCAGATGGTCGCAGATAAGGTACATAAACCGGCAGCAGGAAGCTATAAGCAGCACAGCGCCAAAAGAAAACTGTGCCATAGTATTTCTTCTGCGCAGCATAAGTGTGGCACCCCATACCGGTATAAACGCATAAACAGGTATCCAGGAAGCCGCTTCAAACCATACGCCAAAGGCATTGCGGGGATTGTACAGGGCATGTGTGGCTGCCCAGTCATATTTTGCGCCGGCAGCCATAGCCGCAATGCACAGTATTATCACCACCAGATATCCCCATCTGTATTTTTTGTTTATCATATATTATTCCTTACTTTTCTGAAATTGTTTATATTTTATTATAGCACAAGATTGCCGTATATCCAACAACAGGTTAAAAATACAGGCCGGTTATGTGCAAAACAAAAAACCTGCAAACTTTTCAGTTCACAGGTTTATGATGGTGCCGGTAGTCGGGGTCGAACCGACACGGTATCACTACCACAGGATTTTGAGTCCAGCACGTCTGCCAATTCCATCATACCGGCATTTTACAGCTAATATATTATACTACCTGAAAGGGTGATTGTCAACATCAGCACAGTAAAACAGCCGTGGATTTTCTCTTTGCAGTTTTACCGGCCCTCTGTATTATCCCCTGCATACAGCTCTTTGTATTCTTCATAAAGCATGGAGTAAACACAGCTGTCCAGAATTCTGCCGTCCCAGTGTGCAAATTCGCGGCGGATGGTGCCTTCATACACAAAACCGCACTTTTCTATCACTCTTTTTGAACGCAGGTTCTCTGTGAAATGGGCCACAGATACCACATCGGCACCGCAGTTCATAAAAAGGAATTTCAGCATATATTTTACTGCCCGGGGCATATATCCCCTGCCCCAGTAGTTTCTGTCCAGGCGGTAGGACAGCATATAGGCTTTTCTGTTCAGCCTGTGTATATCCGGGGATGCGTATATAAGCCCCACCGGTTTCAGGCTCTTTCTCTGTACTATTGCAAAGCAGTTGCCGTTTTTCATGGCTGTTTCCAGCTGCAGCTGTGCCTGCACTATATCTGCCGCCGGGTGTGCCCCGCTGGCACGGCAGGCCTCTGTGTCACTGCCCATTGTATAAAACAGCATCAGGTCTTCCTGAACAAGGCTGCGTATAAATATTTCTTCCATCTTTA